>JAKJAB010000584.1 GCA_022707725.1 Chloroflexota bacterium
AGTGCGTCCCACCTCAAGGCTGAATAGTTACGAGAAGTAGTGATCTGAATATCAGGATATAGCAATTGAGGGTGAGCTTATGACAACAGTATTGGTCGTTGATGATGAATTATCGATTCGGCGGATGTTGGGGTATATGCTCGGCAAAACCGATTACACAGTGTTGATGGCGAGCGATGGCGAGGAAGCGTTGGAGAAGTTGGCGGCCAATCCGGTGAATGTGCTGCTTTTGGACGTCGCGATGCCCAATATGGATGGTTTCACTCTGTTACGGCATGTGCGCGCCATGCCAGATTATCAGGCGCTTCCCATCATCATGCTGACAGCCAGCAACGATGAGGTGAAACGCGCCAAGGCCCTGAACGCAGGCGCAAACCTGTTTTTGAACAAGTTGGTCAAGCCAAGTGAATTGTTGGCCGCCATTGATCAAACCATCCACAAAGCAGGGTAAGGTAATACGCATGACGAAAGCCGGTTGGAGATTTCCAACCGGCTTTTTTGCGCCCTGTCAGGGTTGTGTCACGTCGGGAACTAGGCGTTCAGCGCCGCCGCTGCGTTTTTGACGATCCCCGTAAACGAATCGACCTTGAGACTCGCGCCGCCGACCAGAGCGCCGTCGATGTTGGGCATCACGATGAACTCGGCCATATTCTCTGCTTTGACGCTACCGCCATACTGCACGCGGATCGCCTCGGCGACAGCGACGTCATACAACTCGACGAGCACGTCGCGGATGGCGACCTGGATGATGCGATCAGCATCATCCGGCGTGGCGGTCAGCCCGGTGCCGATGGCCCAGATCGGTTCATAGGCCAGCACGACTTTGACGGCATCCGCAGCAGAGACGCCCGCGAACGCGCCGCGAATCTGCTTCCCCACGAAAGAGACTGTTTCGCCAGCCTTGTTCTGCGCCAGGCTCTCACCGATGCAAACGATTGGCGTGATGCCGTGGGCCAGCGCAGCCTTGAGCTTGCGGTTGACGGTTTCGTCGGTTTCGCCGAAGAACTGGCGACGCTCCGAGTGGCCGATGATGACGTACTGCGCCAACTCCTTGACCATCAGCGGCGAAATCTCGCCGGTGAACGCGCCGCTATCTTCCCAGTACATATTCTGCGCGCCCACGCCGATGTTGGAGCCGGCCAGAACATCGCGCACCGCGCTCAACACCGTCGCCGTGGGGCAGACGGCCAGTTCCATGTCGGCAACGCCGGCCAGGCTTTCCTTCAAGCCCGTCGCCAGCGCCACACCCTCGACCACGGTCTTGTTCATCTTCCAGTTTCCAGCAATAAATGGTTTTCGCATAGG
>JAKJAB010000585.1 GCA_022707725.1 Chloroflexota bacterium
CCGCCGTTTCATGGGACTCTGGGGAAAACTCCACAATGAAATTCGGCAGCGCCGCCGCCAATTCCTGCATATAGGCGTGATCCACCGGATAGAAAAACTCCACGATCGCCGCGCCATCGAAGCCCTGCACGGCGCGGAAGAAGCGCCGCGCATAGTCCAGTCCCGGCTGGCGCAGGTCACCCAGGATGAAGACTGGCGCGCGGCTCAACCGGCCCATGCGCCGCACATCCTCCGCCAGCTTCTCCGGCGAACGGTACGCCGGTTGCTGTCGCCCGGAGAGATGTCGCCCGGCGGACGCCGATCCGCCGCAAATCGTACAGTTCTGCGTGCAGCCTTTCACCGTCAACGAGGCCATAATCGGATACTCCAGCCAATGGCTGAACGGCGCGTAGTTGAGCAGATCACGATCGCGCACCACCGATCTGACCATCGTGTGATAATCCAGTATCAGATGATCCAAATTCTCCGGGATGTACGTCAGTGGGTTGACGTGGACTGCTCCGTGGCGGTCTTTCCAGGTCAGATTCGGCACATCGACAGGCGCAGTCCCGGCGACGATATGTTGCAAAAGCTGCTCCAGGGGATGTTCGGTGGAATCGCCCCGCAACACGTAATCGACGAAGGGATAACGGACCAGCTCCTCGTGAAAATACGTCGCGGAGTAGCCGCCGAAGATGATGGGCGTCTCCGGGTGATGCGCTTTAGCCAGGCGGGCTACCTCCAACGCGCCGTGCGCGTGGGGCAGCCAGTGCAGGTCGATGCCGAACGCGCGCGTCTGGATCGCTTGGATCATCTTCTCCGGCTGGAAACGCGCCGAGCGCACCATCCGCGCCGCCAGGTTTGCGATGCGCACGCAAAACCCGGCCTGCTGCGCGTGCGCCATCAACGTGGCAAAGCCAACGGGATACATATCGAAGACCGGCGTCGATGGCACCAGGTCTGAAATCGGCCCCCACAACGTCGCGCGCTGGCGGAAATCATAGACACTCGGCGCGTGCAAAAATACCAAATCGTACATCAATCTCCTCGCATCTCAATGGGTTCAAGAAACAAGAGCGAGTATAACACACCATTAGAAATCTATTAGAAAAACCCCGCGCAGCCCGAATTTTCTTGACCATGATTTGTTATATGCTACAATAATGAAGTCAATCGTTAAAGAATCGTAACTATTCAGGTGGGACGCACTTTTACGCCTGCAATGACAGTAGGAAGCGCAAAAATTGCCGTTTTGGGTTCAGTTAAGTGCGTCCCACCTCAAGGCTGAATAGTTAC
>JAKJAB010000586.1 GCA_022707725.1 Chloroflexota bacterium
GACGACGCTTCACAGTTCGGCCGCCGGTCTCGAAGCCACAGAAGCTGATCGGTTGTCTGGCTCCAATAGGGATGAGCTCGAGTATCGTGAGTGTCCATTTTTCTCCTGATCTGTTACCCCCCGAACAGCGTCCCGCTTCCGTAGCCAGCCAGCGCCGAAGCTATCCCGATGACGGTCATTTGCAAGCCAGAGCGTCCGGGACGTCCCACGGTCTGCCGCGCCTTGTATACACCCACCATGAATAGCGCCACTGCTGAGACCACAAGCGAAACGCCGATGGCCAGTCCTCGCGAAAACAGGCCTGTCGCCAGGAAAAAGAAGGGGATCAGCGGTATCAGAGATCCAATTTTTGTATTTTTCACTGTGCGCTCCCCAAGAATAATTCCGGTTCCTTGCGCGCGCTGTGATTCTCGTACAGCCACGCCGCCGTCCGCAAGATACGTGGGTCCTCCATCACCCGCGCGCCGGTGGGGCAGACGCGCGTACACGCGCAGCACTGGATGCACGCCGCTGCCTGGGTGATCACGGCGTCGCCAACGGTGATGGCGTCCGTAGGGCAGACGGCGGCGCAGTCTCCGCAGAGCGTGCAGAGATCGGCGATTGTGATCGGGGCAGGTGGGGTCTCTGTGGACGGTTTCCGATCTTTGTAGGGGTAATTGCCAGGAACGTGGAGCGATGGCAGAGCATCGATGGGTGTTTGCGCCAGCATTTGCCAAATTTGCTGCCCGAAAGCGCCCGCTTTCTCCATGTCGTTAGCATCCGGGCGGCCCACGGCGATAGGCATTGCTTCGGTAGAGTACGAGTGTTCCCCGATAAACGCCGCGCCCGCGATGGGGACAAAGCCGCACGCCTCCGCGATGTCCTTCAGTTCCAGGAGTGCGTCTTCGAAGGCGCGATTGCCGTAGACGACCACGAGTACTGCCGGTGCGCCGTTGCCCCGCACACGATACAGCCGTTCTACGGCGGTCTTCGGCAATCGTCCGCTGTGCACTGGCGCGCCAAGCAGCGCGATGGTTTCGTTGCCGACCTCGAACGTCCGGCCCTGCACACCCGGCGGCGTCAGATCGAGGTGGATCGCGTCGCCTATATCAATGCCCTGGGCTATGGCTGTCAAAATCCGCTGTGTCGTGCGCGTCGGTGAGAAGTATATTAGTTGAGCTGTACAAATGGTCATGGTTATCTCCTCCTCCTTAGAAAATAGCCTCAACGGATCGAACGGATTCAACGGAAAAATATCCGTTGAATTCCGTTGAATCCGTTGAGGA
>JAKJAB010000587.1 GCA_022707725.1 Chloroflexota bacterium
TCCAGACCAAGCGCACCGAGTAGCGCCTGGATCACGGTTTCAGGCCCACCCTCGACGTAGCCAAGTGCACGCAACGAGCTGTGGACGAGAAGCACGCCGCCCTCACGCACGCCGAGTGTGCGCAAGTCGTGAGTCATACGAGAAAACGCATCGTTCATTCGAATTCCGTTAAACTCCGTTCAATCCGTTGAGGGCTGCTCGAATTCCTGCCAGCAGCGATAGAGCGCGCGGGGAACGTGAAAACAGCCCTTCCACTTGCCGCCTTTGAGGGGCAGCAGCACTTCGCCACGCCGGTTGAGATAGCCGAACCACTCGCCGTACTCCGGGTCGGGGAAGTGCGACCAGGCGTAGGTGTGAATCTTCTCATACCAGGCCCACACATCGGCGCGGCGGGTCTCCGCGTAGGCCATCGCCAATGCGACGAGCGCTTCCAGGTGCACCCACCACAGCTTCTGATCCCACTCCAACTGCTGCGGCGGATGTCCCTGCGCATCCAAGAAATAGAAGATGCCGCCGTATTCCTCATCCCACCCAAACTCCAAGATGCGAAGAATCGTATCCGTCGCACGCGCAACCAATGATTCTCCGCCCTGTCTACTGTCTACCGTCTGCCGTCTACCGTTTGCTGTCTGCCGTCTACGCCGCGCGATATCGATAATGAACCACATCGCTTCAATTCCGTGCCCCGGATTGAGCAGCCGCCCCTCGAAGCTGTCCACGTGTGTTCCATCGGGCGCGACATTCTCGAAGATCAGGCCGGTTTCGGCGTCGAGAAATACGTCCATCACCTCGTGGACGCATGTCTCGATCGTGCGGGTCACCTCGTCGGGTGGGAGCAGCGCTTCCAGTTCGAGCGTGAGATTGCACAGGATCATCGGCAGCGTGAAACCTTTGAGTGGACGCACTCCGGGCACAAGTTTGTTGTATGGCCCTTTGGGATTGTCACGGCGGCGAAGGATGTTGTGATACGTGCGCAGCGCCAGGTCGGCATCGGCCTGGTCATTGGTCGCCAGCGCAAGTTGACCGAACGCCATCGCCGCAAAGCAGTCCGAGAAGATGTTATATGGCTGCACCAACGGATGCCCGGCGCGGTCGAGGGCGAAGTACCAGTTCCCGGCGGCGTCCATGCCGTGGGCACGCAGAAAGCTCGCACCATGAAGGGCAATATCCAGCCACTCCTGGCGCTTTTCCAGACGATTATAGAGCATCGCAAACGTCCACACCTGCCGCGCTTGCAGCCAGATGAACTT
>JAKJAB010000588.1 GCA_022707725.1 Chloroflexota bacterium
TTTCCTCACCATGGAGAACATCGTCAAGCGCGTGTTGGAGCTGGAAGGCGTCACCGATGAGGACATGGAACGCAGTCAAAAACAGCGTGAATTCCTGGACAAATTCCTGTCGGCCCTGGAAGAAGAATGGCCCGCCTTGATAGAAGAAAACGAAGCGTTGCTCGATGAAAACTTCTTTGGCCTGTTGCAATACACCATGCAGGTCATCGCCATGTCCGGCGCCGGCGGCGACGACTTCAGCAAGGTGGAGAAAGGCTACGCCTACCTCGTCGAAAACACCGCGATCGGCCAACTGCTTACCCAACGCACCGAAGTTGTCCGCGCGTTCGCCGACGATCCAACGCAGACCTCGCTTCTGGAGGCATTGATCGCCGCGCCGGACGATGAGACGGTCGAAGTATTGGTACAATCAGGCCTGAGCCTGATGGATTACTCGTTCTTCCAGCAATTGGTCTACCGGATGGAGGCAACCGAAGACCCACAGGAGAAAGCGCACCTGACGCAGTTACGCCGCCAAATTCTGGAGATCCGCGACGCGGTCATGGAAGCCAGTGAGGATGTGGCCCGCAGCCGCGCGCAACTGTTGGAAAAGTTGCTCAACACGGAAGATCCGCTCAAGATGGCGCGTAGCTACCTCTCGGAACTGGATGACACGTTTGCGCTGGTCTTGCGCTCGGAACTGGCGGCGGCGCGTAATCGCGGCGACAAACAAGGCGTCGAGGCGCTTCAACGCATCGCCGCGGTGCTCAACCAGGTGACGGAAGAAAACATGCCGCCAGAAATCGTGCTGGCGCGCCGTCTGATGACAGTGACTTCCGACGAACAAGCGCATACGATCCTCAAGAACAACCAGAAGATGCTGCAACCGCAGTTCTTCCAATTCCTGGAAAGCATCGAAGCCACCTCGCGGGAACAGGGCGAAACGCAGACGGCAGATCAGTTGGCGCACATCCGCGCACTGGCACAGCAGTACGCGCCGCAACCCGAGGCAGAACCCGCAGCATCGCCGCCCGCGCCACAACCTCCCGCACCGCCCGAGGACGAGACGCGCACAGCTTCTGGACTGATCATCGCCAAGCGCTAAAAGCAGGAAGTGGTAACTGGTTGCTGGTTGCTGGTTGCTGGTTGCTGGTTGCTGGTTACTGGTAATTAGATGGCTATCGGACTATTTTCAGAGGAGACACCGGTGCTGGCGCACTCCATGCAAGCACGAAAATCTGTCAATGAATTTTTTGCCATTT
>JAKJAB010000589.1 GCA_022707725.1 Chloroflexota bacterium
CTGCCTGATTCACCAACCGTCGTACAGCATGTTCAACCGCTGGGTCGAGGACGGACTGCTAGATACGCTGGACGCGGAAGGCATCGGCTGCATCTGCTTCTCGCCGCTGGCGCAGGGCTTGCTCACGGATCGGTACCTCGGCGGTGACATCCCCACAGATTCACGCGCCGCCAAATCCTATTTCCTGCGTCCCGAACACATCATCGACGAAAAACTGGCGAAAGTCCGCCGGCTCAACGAAATCGCTCAGGCGCGCGGGCAGACGATGGCGCAGTTGGCGCTCGTCTGGGTGCTGCGCCGCGCCACCGTCACCTCGGCCCTCATCGGCGCGAGCAAGGTCGGTCAAATTGAGGATGCGGTCGCGGCGGTGAATAATCTGACCCTGAGCGGCGAGGAACAACAGCAGATTGAAGCCATTCTGGCAGAATAATAATCATGACCTCACTTACCAATCCTGAAAACCCTGTGAAGCCTGTCCAAAGAAAATGCCGGTGAAAAACTACGTTCTGGCGCACGATTTGGGCACCACCGGCAACAAGGCCACGCTCTACGATGCAGAGGGCCGTCTCGTCGGCAGCGCCTTCTACGGCTACGCCACCGAATACGCTCATCCACGCTGGGCCGAGCAGAACCCGGAAGACTGGTGGAAAGCGGTCTGCACATCCACCCACCAACTGTTCGAACAAACCGGCATCAGCGGCGACGACATGGCCTGCATCACCTTCAGTGGGCAGATGATGGCGGCCGTTCCAGTGGACAGCAATGCGCGCCCGTTGCGAACCGCCATCATCTGGGCCGACCAGCGCAGCACGGAGCAGGTCAACTGGTTGTTGGAGCGCATTTCGTTCGATGAGATGTATGCAATCACCGGGCACCGCCTCAGCGAAAGCTACTCACTGCTCAAGATGCTGTGGATCCGCGACCATCAACCGGACATTTACCACCGTGCCTACAAATTCGTCCACGCCAAAGACGCCGTCGTCGCCCGGCTGACCGGCAACTTTGTCACCGATATGTCGGATGCTTCCGGCATGGACTTGTACGACCTGCGTATCAGCGATTGGTCGCCGCGCATCCTGGAAGCTGCCGAGGTCAATCCCGCGCAGTTGCCCGACGTCCACCGATCTATTGACGTGGTCGGCGAGGCGTTGCCGTCAGTGGCTGACGAAGTCGGCGTGGCCGCGGGCACGCCCGTC
>JAKJAB010000058.1:0-7856 GCA_022707725.1 Chloroflexota bacterium
TGCTGCACGACCGGAGTGTCGGTGCGTCCCGGAAATCCCATCGATTGCGCCAGGTCCGACGGCCCGACGAAGAACACGTCGATGCCCTCCACTTCGAGAATCTCGTTGATGTTGCGCAGCGCCTCGCCCTCCTCCAACTGCACGCAGATGAGCGTCTCGCGGTTCACCTGCGCTACGTACTCCGCTGCCGTCAGCCCGATGCCGTAATTGCCTGCCCGCGTGCTCGCTGCCAGGCCGCGCTTGCCCAGCGGGTGGTACTTCACCGCTTCGACGACCGCTTTGGCATCCTCGGCGGTGTTGATCCCGCTCAGTTCCGCCGCCGTTACCAGTAGCTCCACGCTTTCCACGTCGATCGTGCCGTGCTCACAGTCGATCAACACCCAATCGAAGCCCAGCGCTCCGATCATCTCCACAATCTGCGGCGACGGGAACATCACCGAAACGCCCAATGCCGGCTGGCCTGCTTGTATCTTTGCTTTCATTAAGTTCGTTTTCATTGTTGCGCGCCTCCATACGCCATGTTTCTTGCAGAGTGTACGCGGTCTGGTGGAATAGGCAAATACACACGCCGGGAGTGACGCGCTCACACGCTTGCCTTGTTGACCATACTAGGAGTTGTGCCATAATTTCATTCGAGTAACGAGTAGCCAAGTAACCAGTAACACATCAATCACGGAGGAGAAAACCTATGTTCATCGACCGACCGGACATCGAGCCGGGCATCAAAATCGCGGCGCAGATCGCGCCGGAACCGACGGAGGACGACCTCGCCTTCATCCAGCAGATGGGCGTGGGGTACGTCGTGTTGTGGACAGACGCCACGAAATCGAGCTACGAGTATTACGCCAGTCGCCGTCGTTTGTTCGAGAATCACGGGCTCAAGGTCTATGGGTTCGGCAACAGCGACGTGCACAACCAGGATGCCATCGTTCTCGGCCTGGAAAACCGCGATGCGAAGATCGAGGAGTACAAGCAGCACTTGCGCAATCTGGGCAAGGCCGGCATCCCCTACACGACCTACGCGCACATGGCAAACGGCATCTGGAGCACCGAACGCGAGACGACGCGCGGCGGCGCGCCTACACGGGCGTTCAACCTGGACAAGGCCGATACAGGTCACTGGCATAGACGGCAATATGCCATGCCACTCACCCACGGGCGCACTTACAGCGAGGAGGAAATCTGGGACAACTTCGCGTACTTCATCAAACAGGTGGTTCCTGTGGCGGAAGAGGCCGGCGTCAAAATCGGCATTCACCCCGACGATCCACCTGTGCCGGAATTGGGCGGCATCCCCCGCTGCATTTTCAGCAACTTCGATGGCTACCGTCGCGCCATCGAGATGGCGAACAGCCCTAACGTCGGCCTGTGCCTCTGCGTCGGCTGTTGGCTGGAAGGCGGCGCATGGATGGGCAAGGACGTTTTCGAAACCATCAAGTACTTCGGCGAGAGAAGAAAGCTGTTCAAGATTCACTTCCGCAACGTCAGCCAGCCGCTCCCTTACTTTGTGGAGACGTTCCTCGATAACGGCTATATGGATATGTACAAGGTGATGCGCGCCTTGCGCGAGGTGAATTTCGACGGCGTCGCCATCGCCGATCATATTCCGTTGATGGCAAAGGATCACAAAGTCAGTACCGCGTTCAGCATCGGCTATATGAAAGCGCTTGTCGAGCGCGCTAACGCCGAATTTGGAGGTCGGTAATTAGTAATCGGTAACTGGTAATCAGTACTCTGCAAAGGCGTACTAATTACCAATCACTCATTTCAAGGAGCAATCACAATGTCAGACGAACAACAACCCTCAATTTTGGAATTACAGGCCCGGTGGGATAAGATTCGCGTGGCCAATCTCTACGACGCGATGGATCAAATGGGCTACGGCAATCAGTGCATCGATCTGAGCATCCGTCCGTTGTTACCCCACCAGCACTTGGCGGGAATGGCGGTGACGGTGCGCGGCAGCCGCGATCCGACCTCGTGGGAGGAGAAGAAAGCGGCGATGGAGAAAGCCGAGGCGGAAGGTAAACCGGTGGCGACCGGGCCGCATCTGCACGAGTGTCTCTTCCCCGGCTGCGTGGTCGTGGTGGATGGCGGCGGCGAGCCGCACACCGGCAAGTTCGGCGAGATGACGAGTTGGGATTTGAAGCAGCGCGGCGCGAAGGGCATCGTGATCGATGGTTTCATCCGCGACCTGTGGGGGCTGGAAGTGATCCCCGACTACACCGTCTGCGCCAAGGGAACGTCGCCCATCGAGTCGGCCAAACGCTGGAGCATCGTTGGTGTCAACGTTCCCATCGGGATGCCTGGCACGCTGACGAGCATGGTGCGCGTGCGTCCCGGCGACTGGATCGTCGCCGAGGCGGATGGCGTCATCGTCGTCCCGCAGGAGATTGCGATGGAAGTTCTCGAAAAGGCTGAGGACATCGAAACCCGGGAGCAGGGCATGCGCGAGGATTTCGCGAAAGGCATGTCGTTCAAGGACGCCTACGAGAAGTGGGGGCGGGCCTGACGATTCTGGATTTAAGTTTTGGACTGTTTGCGCTGAGGTTAACGACTATAGAATAAAGACTGAGGATTATGGACTACATTGGCTTTGGAAACACGGGTCTGAGCGTGTCGCGCTTGTCGATTGGAACGGGCACGCGCGGATGGGCCAGGCACTCGGATCAAACGGCATTGGGGTTGGATGGGCTGGCGAATCTGCTGCGCCGCGCCTTCGATGCGGGCGTCAATTTCTGGGACGCTGCGGATCAATACGGCTCGCATCCGCATGTGGCGCGCGCATTGCAGGGCGTGCCCCGCGAGCAGGTGGTGATTGCGACCAAGACGATGGCGCGGAAAGGGTCCGACGTTGCCAGGGACCTGGCGCGCTTCCGCAAGGAACTGAACACTGAAGTCCTCGACATCGTGCTGCTGCATACGCTGAGCGACGCTAACTGGCCGAAGAAATGCGCCGACGCGATGGAGGTGCTTTCCCGCGCCAAAGAAGCGGGCATCGTGCGCGCTGCGGGATTCTCGTGTCACGGCCTGGACGCGCTGCGCACTGCCGTGGAGACGCCCTGGGTCGATGTGGTGCTGGTGCGCATCAACCACGCCGGAGTGAATATGGATGCGCCGCCTGATAAAGTCGTTCCTGTCATCGAGAAGCTGTACGCTGCCGGGAAAGCCGTCTACGGGATGAAGGTCCTCGGCTGCGGCGCGCTGAAGGGCAATGCGCGTGCCGCCATCGAGTACGTCCTGCGTCTGGGGACGGTGCACGCCTTCACCATCGGCATGACCGGCGTCGCGCAGCTCGAGGAGAACGTGCGGCTGGTCGAGGAACTGGCGCCGCAGTATCCACTGAAAAAGGTCGTGTGATTGAAGCTGTGGACATTCGTAATCCGTTTGATCCGTTGACTTCTTATAGAGGGCGAAATGGAAATCAATCTTACCGATGAACGGGCCTTTATTCTACAGGCGCAGCTCTCCGTCGATCAGGCGGAGGGGCGCGCGTGGGGGCACAAAGTGGATGCGTTTGGGACGATGGCGAAGATGGGCAGCCTGCTTCAACGTCCCAAAGACGAGGATTTCAAGTTGGTGTACAAGGAACAGCGCTACGAGCCTTTCTGGCACGTGGTGTGCGATGCGCGCTACGTCTACGAGCGACGCGGCGATTATCCACTGGCCTTCAATGATTCCGTGGTCAAGGCGGTGACGATCGACGGCGTGGAGTATCAGGTCTGCAACGGGGAGATCATGCTCGCTGGATTGGAACACTGCCGCGAAGAATTGCACGCGGACGTCTTTTTTGATGGCCTGACGAGTGCGCGAACGCCAGCGCTGAGCGACTATCTGAAATACGCTGCCGTCGAAATCCCCGGCGACGACCTCGATGATTTTTCCGCTGGTGAGTCCGTCGTTGTGCCCCCTGCCGCGCGCGCCTCGGCGATCGTCCACGAAGTGCTGATCGAGATGATCAAGAGCGTGAAAGCCGAGCGCATCCTGGAGGACCGCATCGACGTCGCGCAGATCGATCTCTACTACCGCCCTGTGTATGCGTTCCAATATCGCTGGCTATCCAGGGGGAAAGAGGCGATCGTGGAATACGACGGCCTGACGGGACAGTGGCAGTCTGGCGGCAAGACCTTCCAGCAGTACATGGGCAAGATTCTGGATCCCGATTTTCTCTTCGATGTGGGGGCGGAAACGGTGGATTTATTTGTGCCCGGCGGCGGTCTTGCCATCAAACTGGCGAAGAAAGGTCTTGATGTCGCGCGTGGATCGAGGAAGGAAGGATAATTCTAGCGGGGTGACCATGGAAGACAACGTACTCTTTATGATCGGCAATGCCCACATCGATCCAGTGTGGTTGTGGCGGTGGCAGGAAGGCTTCCAGGAGATCAAGGCGACGTTTCGTTCTGCCCTGGATCGGATGAAAGAGGATGAGGACTTCGTCTTTGTCGCCAGTTCGGCGGCCTTCTACGCCTGGGTAGAGCAAAACGACCCGGCGATGTTTGCCGAAATTCGACAAAGTATCGCTGACGGTCGCTGGGGATTGGTCGGTGGGTGGTGGATCGAGCCGGATTGTAACCTGCCCGGCGGCGAATCCTTCGTGCGCCAGGGATTGTACGGCCAGCGCTACTTTCAATCGCGGTTTGGGCGTACCGCACGCGTTGCTTACTGCCCGGACAGTTTTGGCCACAACGCAGTGTTGCCCCAAATTCTCAAACGCAGCGGTCTTGATTTCTACGTCTTCATGCGACCCGGCCCGCACGAGCATCCCGACTTGCCTCATCTTTTCTGGTGGGAAGCGGACGATGGCTCGCGGGTGTTGACGTATCGCATCCCTTATGCCTATGGAACGTCGGGATCGCAATTGGAAGCGCATATTCGGCGCTGCGGCGAACTTCTGGCTGCCGATCCTCATGCGTCGATGTGCTTCTACGGTGTAGGAAACCACGGCGGCGGTCCAACGCAGGAGAACCTGGCATTGATCCATACGCTTGGCGAGGATGCGAGTCTGCCCATATTGACTATGGCGCTGCCGGAACCGGTTTTCGTTATCCTCAGCGAACAAAGGATCAGGCTCCCGGTGCTGCATGACGAGCTACAGCATCATGCCAGCGGGTGTTACGCGGCCCATTCCGGCGTCAAGCGCTGGAATCGCCAGGCCGAACAGGCGTTGATGACAGCCGAGAAATGGTCGACGCTGGCGACCTGGCTCACCCGGTTGCCTTATCCGGCGGACGACCTCGAGCACGCCTGGAAGGACGTCCTCTTCAACCAGTTCCACGACATTCTGGCGGGTACGAGCATCGAAACGGCTTACGACGATGCGCGCATACTCTACGACGAGGCCAGAGCGATTGCAGCTCGCGCCACCAACGCAGCCGTGCAGTTGTTAGCGTGGCAGGTGCGTATCCATCCGGAGCCGGAGACGACGCCAGTCGTGATCTTCAATCCGCATGCCTGGACGAGTTGCGTTCCGGTGGAAGTGGCGTTGAATGCATCCGATGCTGGCGCTTATGTCATTGTGGATGACACAGGAGCCACAATCCCGGCGCAACCGGTGCGACCAGAGCCGGCAGTGCTGAATGTGTCCCAGCTAAGTTTCCTTGCGGACTTGCCGCCGTTGGGATACCGGACGTACCGGGTAAAGAAATCGACCGATGCCGGCGCTGCTGCGGGAAGCAAGGAGCAGGAAGCAGGAACCAAGTCGCACCATGTCACGATTGGGCAGGCGGGCGCGGTCATACTGGACAACACGTGGTTCCGCCTGGAGTTCGATGTCGCGGGCGGCGGTGTGCGGCTGTTCGACAAGCGTGTGGGGGCGGAAGTTTTCTCTGCCCTGGCGGCGCGTGCAGTCGTCGTCGACGATCCGAGTGACACGTGGAGCCACGGCGTTTTTCGCTTCGATCGTGAGATTGGGGCGTTCACAGTGGAGCGCGTCCGGCTATTGGAGCATGGTCCGGTCAAGTCCGTGGTGCGTGTCACGAGCGTTTACGGTGACTCATGGCTGACTCAGGATTTCACCCTGTACGGGGCCTTGCCGCAGATCGATGTCCAGGTGACGGTGGACTGGCACGAGTCGTTCAAGTTGCTGCGGCTGACATTCCCTCTCAACCTTGCCAATCCCACCGCCACCTACGACATTCCCTACGGGCACATCGTCCGGCCAACGGATGGTGAGGAGGAACCCGGACAGTCTTGGGTTGATGTGTCCGGAACCCTGCGCGGGACCGAGACGGCGTATGGTCTGAGCCTGCTCAACGATGGCAAATACAGCTTCAGCGTGGATGGCGCGGCGTTGGGCCTGACGGTACTGCGCAGTCCGATTTATGCGCATCACGTTCCGTTCACGCCCGATCCAGAAGGTGTTTACCTCTTTATGGATCAGGGCTTACAGCGTTTCCGTTACGCACTGTTGCCTCATACCGGTCCATGGAAGCAGGCGCAGCCAATACAACGGGCCGCCGAATTGAATCAACCGCCTATGGTCTTGAAAGAGACGTATCATCCGTGGGGCAGATTGCCGCAGCGCGCATCGTTTATCACGGTCGAACCGGATAACATCATCGTCAGCGCGCTGAAACAGGCGGAAGATGGCGGCGCGTGGATTTTGCGTTGCTATGAAGCCCACCACGTGGGTACACCGGCTACCATCCAGCTCCCGTATTGGGATCGGACAATCCAGACGGTGTTTTGGCCGGGTGAGATCAAAACCTTCCTGATCCCCGGTGACCGTGTGTCGCTGGTTCTGGAAACCGATCTGTTGGAACGGGAGATCTAGTAAGGGGATACATCGATGACACAAGTATTAGTAACGTATTTTAGTTCGACGGGCAACACGAAGGCGATGGCCGAAGCGGTGGCTGCAGGCGTGTGGTCGGTGGAGGGTGTCGAATGTGTGCTGAAGACCGTCCCGCAGACCACCAACGACGACTGGTTGGCCGCCGATGGCATCATCGTCGGTTCGCCCACCTACTTCGGGCAGATGTCGTCGCGGGTGAAGCAGATGTTCGACGTCACCGCCAAAATCTACGGCCAGTTGGAGGGCAAAGTTGGCGCGGCCTTCACCACTTCCGGCGGCGCGGGCTGCGGCCACGAAACGACGAATATGTCCATCATCACCGCGATGCTTGTCGCCGGGATGGTGATACAGGGGACGACGCAAGGCCCGCATTTCGGTCCCTTCGCCGTGGAAGCGCCGGATGAGAAAGCCTTGCGCCAGGCGCGCGAGATGGGCGTCCGCGTGGCGACGTTGGCTCAGCGGTTAGCTGTCAGCCATCAGCTATCAGCAACCCGCAACCCTTAACTCGTAACTCGCAACTCGTAACTCGTAATTCGCAACATGCCATCTTTGTTGCCTGTCGTTACTACCTGGGCCGAGTGGGCACGGATATTCACCAATACCGCGCAATGGACGGCTGCGGTGCAGGAGATTTGCCATCGTCATCATCTGCCGGTGCAGCATGTGGAAGCCGGATATCCAGGCACGAACGCCGTCTTCGTCGTCGATGATGCGTATGTCGTCAAGATTTATGCACCGTTCTGTCCCGAGGATTTCGACCTGGAACGCGAGTTGTACGCGCTGCTAGGTCCCAATCCACGCCTGCCCGTACCACGGCTTATCGCGCAGGGTGTCCTTGAGGACCAAATCCGCTGGCCCTACATCGTCATCGACTTCAAGCCGGGCGTGCCCATCCGCGAAGTGCGCGACGGCATTCCACAGCGCAATCTTGAGCGCATCGCCACCGAACTGGGCGAGATGGTGCAAGAACTGCACCGTGTGCCGGTGGCTTCGCTGACGTCACTGCCCCACACCCAGACCAGTTGGCAGCAATTCGTGCGCCAACGGCAGGCCGAAGTTGCCG
>JAKJAB010000058.1:7866-12732 GCA_022707725.1 Chloroflexota bacterium
CAGTCGTCGCCGAAATTCCGGAATTCCTGGCGTCCGCCCTGGCCGGAGATAAGGAGACGCCACTGGCGCTGCTCAACGGTGATTTGACCGAGGATCACATCCTGCTGGAGCAGCGGGATGGCAAATGGCGTATCTCCGCGCTGATCGATTTTGGTGATGCGCTGGTGGGGGCGCGTGACTACGAATGGATCGCGCTGTGGTTTAGCGGGCTGGATCGGGATTACGACGAGCTGGCGGCATTCATGACGGCTTACAACCCGCATCTCAAACTGGATGGCACCTTTTTCACGCGTGCGATGGCCTTCACTTTTCTGCACGAGTTTAGCATCGATATCCTGGCCCTGACGTTGAAAGCGTTGGGGCAGCCGCAGGTGACGTCCGTCCAGGAATTGCAGGCCTTACTGTGGGAAGCATAAATGTTTTGACTGCCTCTTGTGAACCGCTCAATTTGCGAGTATACTAGAGATATATAGCGTTAGGGTGGAGGTATGGATGTATGGAAAATACCAAGCCGGGTATCGTTTTAATTGTTGATGATAACGCTGCTGACTGCCAAATCTTGGTCGAAATTCTTAACCTGCGTGGATACACCGCCCATATCCTCTCTCAGGATGAAGTTAGTCCCGAAAGCGTTGCTGCGATTGCGCCATCCATAGTGATTCTGGATGCGGGGGCAATTGGCACTTATACGCGCCTACAGGGCCTGGATGCGTGGACGATGCCGGTGCTTTTCAGCGGCGTCGTTGATGCCGATATGGATCGCAGTGCGGTCTTCGCGGCCGGCGGCGCGGATTACCTGGCAAAACCGTATCGCTCCGCGGAGGTCATCACCCGCATCGAGATGAACCTCGCGCTCCAGCGCGCGCGACAGCAAACGCAGGCCCATACGGCACAGCTTCAACAAGAAATCGCCGCCCGCCAGGAAGCCGAAGCCGCGCTGAATGCTGCGTATGAACTCCTCAACCGCCGGACGACCGAGAGCACAGCGACCCTGCGCGCCTCAGAAGCAATGTTCCGCTATCTCCTGGGCCGGGTGAACGATGGCTACGTCATCGTGGACGACGATGAACACATTCTTTACGCCAATATCAAAGCACAACTGTACCTGGCCCTGGGACGCGAGATCGATAAGGCTGCGCCACCCACATTTATGGACCTCGTCATGCAGCAGTATCGCTGCGAACCGCAGGCGGCCTGGGCGCTGTGGCCAAAGAAGATGTTCCTCAACAAAGCGCCGGTCCCGCTCTACCTGGTGCGTCCCGAAACCCAGATTGCCAAAGCCTTCTGGTTGCAGGTGGAAATGCTGGACATTTCTGCCGGCCTGGATACCGAAGCCGGACGTATCATTTGCCTCACCGATATCACCGAAAAGACCTCGCTGCAGGAAGAGTTGAATCGCTTCCATGCCGTCATTGCGCACAAACTGCGCACTCCGCTCGTGCCGATTTACACCGGTTTGACCTTTCTGGTCGATCAAGTGGCGACTATGCCGCAAGAAGACATCCAGATGTTTATCCAGAACGCCGCCGAAGGGGCGGAACATCTCTACAACGAAGTCGAGCAGATCGTCCGTTACCTGGGAACACCGCGCGTCGTGTCGCCGGACCTGGCGTTCTCCCTGGCCGAGCTTGACCCGCTTACCAAACGGATCGGCAGTGAGTTGTTGCTGCCTGTGATCACCGTCTCTGGTCTGGAAACTGTGCCGGACACCTGCTTGACGCTCTCCGGCTGGAGTCTTGAAGCGATTCTGTGGGAAATCCTGGAAAACGCCAAGAAATTCCATCCGCGCAATATGCCGGTGATTACAGTCGATGTTGCTAAAACCGGGGTGCAGCAGGTACAGATTCAAGTGCGGGACGATGGCCTGACCCTCTCGCCGGAGCAGTTGGTCCACATGTGGATGCCATACTATCAAGGCGACAAATTTGCGACAGGCCAGGTCGCCGGCATGGGATTGGGCCTTTCGATGGTGGCGACACACCTGTGGAGCGCAGGTGGCTCCTGTCACAGCTTCAACCGGGAGGATGGCCCGGGTATCGTGATTGAATTACTAATCCCCTGTAGCAACTGTTGATGCGAATACAGAAAAATCCCGCTCATCGTCGGGATTCTTTTTGTTTGGGTAGGTTAAGGCGTGTAGTACGGAGGTGCAGGGCGATGTTTACTACAATCCCAATACCAATCCCCTCACACTGGCGTGCGGCGTTTGTACACTGCGCGCGGCGATTTAGCAGGCCAACCACAGCTCCGGTGCGGACGAAATCGTCTTCAGCTATGTGGCGCAAGCGATCCGGCCCACCAGTGCGCTGCCGTATGGTCAGCGAGGGGAACACGCTCACCGGCAACTACGGCGGCGTGGGCATCCTCGACGAGCTGGCGACGGGCAATCAGGTGCAAGGCAACCGCATCGGTACGGACCTCAACGGCGCGCCATTGGCCGAGGGGCCGAGCAACCGGCGCGGCGTCTACATCCCCTGGTACGCTCATCGCCCCGGCCGGCGTGACCTACGATCCGGCGCAGAATGCTATCGTTGGCCCGCTCACGTTTACGCCGGGCGAACCGTTCACCGTGAGCCTACACCAGGCCCTTGAACCTGAATCGTTACGATCCGCAGGCATGATTGTGGAACGATGCCGCCGCCGATGCAGTCGAGCAGCGCCTCAAAACGCTTCGCCGGTTTCCTGTGCTGCCGCCAGAAATCGCAGCGATCCTCACGCCGGTGGATGCGCGTTCTTACGAGGCGGGAATGTTGGGTATGGACTTAGCGGGATTGTATCGGCCTCATCGTTGACGCGAGGAAGTATGGATAAAAAAATCTCAAACCGTTGCGCAGCAGCTTATGCTGTGAGCCGATCAATTGCGTGGTGTGTCGGCAATGGGAGTGCGGTTTGCTCGAAGTGTCTATGACGGGGCGCATTACAAGGCCATCCAGGATATCGCGCCCCGTCTACCGTCTACTGTCTACCGTCTACCGTCTACTGTCTACCCATTCCGCATCCATACGGGACAGGCGCGCCTTCTTCAGATTCTCTTTCATGATCCAGCGGACGTCTTTGTCCTCGTTGGCGAGCCATTTTTCCATCAGCGGTTTGCCCACATCCGGTAGCGCGCAGACGGCGACGCTCCAGCCGTAGCCCAGGCCCTTGCGCAGGGCGGTGAAGGCATCGCTGCGCCGGTCGGCGGCCCGGGCCACGGATTCGGTCACACGGTCGAGGAGGTGGAGGACGCGCGCGGCGTGCCCGGCATCGCGCAGCAAATCTGGTTCGCAGAGGCCGGCGACGACGGCGCGCTGTTCATACGGGTTGCCTGTCGCCCATTGTGCCATTTCCGCCAGCAGCGCGTCCATATCGGCGCGGCCCCAGCGTTGGAGCGCCATCGCCACAGCCTCGCGGGTGCGCCAGCGTGGATCGGACGCACACGCTCGCAGCGTTGGGAGCACGTCCCGGCGGCCCTCTGCCAGCAGCCGCCCCAATCCGAGCGTCCCGCAAAAGGCGAGGAACTCGTATGGTGAGTTGACCGGCGCTTGCTGCGCATCGAAGGTGCGCCAGCGCGCGAACATCGCTTCGTTCCCCTCATCGGCGACGGCCTGCGCCAGCTCGATGTTTCCGCGCGGCCCCGGTAGCCCCGATTCCGCCAGCAGAAACGGCTCCCAGTCGTCCAGTCCGCGCAGCGTCTCGTGGTAAACATCAGTCTTGCTCATCGCCGCTCCAAAATCCAAAATCCAAAATCGTTACAGCCAGCGGGTAACTTCTTCCACCGTCTTGCGTGGGCGCGCCTTCGGCTCTTCGGCGGGATGGCCAATGGCGACGGCGGCGATCAGTTGGTGCGGTTCGCCGAGCCAGGCGCATAGTTCGACGTAGGCGTAGAACACGTCGCAGATCCAGAGTGTACCCAGGCCCATATCGGTGGCAGCGAGCAGCAGATTCTGAATGGCTGCGCCGATGGATTGCACGTCCACCGAATTGCCGACCAGATCGTAAATGCTATACGGTTCGTCAACGCTTTCCAGGGCGTCGTTGAAAACGAAGATGGTCACGGGCGCGTACTCCATAATCTGCACCGACCACGGACTGCTGCCCAGGTCTTGTCCATGCGCCTTCGTGGCTTCCATCCCCGCGCGCATCACCTGAGCCATCTCGGCCCGCTTCTCTCCGCGCACGACGACGAAACGCCACGGCTGGCGGTTCTTGCCCGACGGCGCGAGCGTGGCGGCGTGTAACAATTCGCGGATAGTCTCATCTGCTACCGGCGCATCCGTAAACTTGCGGATACTGCGGCGTTGTGCAATCGCTTCCAGAGTCTGCATACGGGTCTCCTTTTGTGGGAATTAGAAATGAGAAATGAGTAATGAGTAATGAGTAATGAGAAATGAGAAATGAGAAATGAGAAATGAGAAATGAGTAATGAGTAATGAGTAATGTATTGCTTTCTCACTCTTCACTCTTCACTCTTTACTCTTCACTCTTTACTCTTCACTCTTCACTCTTCACTCTTTACTCTTCACTCTTTACTCTTTACTCTTCACTGTGACTATATGATGCAACGGTGCGGAATGTGACATCGCCTCACTTGCGTGTGATGGGAATCATCCGCCCGGTGCCGAACGCTTTTTCGCTCACTTTGAGGATGACGCCCATGTGACGGCGTTTGTGCTCGGAGCGGCGGATGGCGACGTTGCTGCGGTTTTCCTGGATGAGCTGTTCCAGCAGCGGCGCGATTTTCGGATAGTCGAAGGGATCTACCTGATCCGGCTTGAGTTCGGCGGACGGGGACCGCTCGATGATGAAGCGTGGAATGGGCGCGCCTTTCGTCTCCTGAATCCACTGCGCCAGCGCGTAGACTTCCGGCTTGGTGAGGTCGGCGAT
>JAKJAB010000058.1:12742-14571 GCA_022707725.1 Chloroflexota bacterium
AGCGTGCTGTAGCCCACTGCCAGCTCGGTCTTGTTGCTGGCGTTGAGCAGCATCCCGCCGTGACGGTTGACGTAGGCCATCAGTACCAGCATCCGCAAGCGCGGCTGGACGTTCTCCGCTTCCGTACCGCTGACTAGCAGGTCGCCGAGCGTCTGTTCTGCGGCAGCGTGGAGCGGCTCCAGCTCCACCACCTCGAAGCCGATGCCGAGCGCCTCCGCCAGCTCGCGGGCGCTGGACGTAGAACGTGGATCGCTGTAGCGCGAGGGGATGGCAACGGCGGTGACGTTCTCCGGCCCCAGCGCCTCGGCGGCGATCACCGCGACGACGGCGGAATCCAACCCGCCCGAAAGCCCCAGGAACGCGCGCGGGATGCCGTTCTTGCGGGTAAAGTCGCGCACGCCCAGGACCAATGCCTGGAAAAGCTCTTCTTCAGGATGCAGGATGCAAGATGCAGGATGCAAGATGCAAGATGCAGGATTCTCTTCTCTTGCTTCTTGCCCCTTGCCCCTTGCTTCTTGCTTCTTGCCCATTGCCTCGTTTATATCCACCACCTGGACGGCTTCCTCAAAAGCAGGGAGTTGCGCGAGGATGACGCCGCCGGCGTCGAGGGCGAAGCTGCGACCGTCGAAGATGAGTTCGTCATTGGCGCCCACCAGGTTGACGTAGATCAGCGGGCACTGCGGGCGGCGCATCGTGGTAAGCCGCTGTGCGAACGTCCCCCGCCGGAAGGGTGACGCCGAAATGCCGATGAGGAGTTCGGCCCCGGCGGCGCGTAAATCGGCGGGCGGGTGAATGTCGTAGCCGTCGTCCCAGAGGTCTTCGCAGATCAGCACACCGATCCGCTTCCCGGCGATGTTCACGGGCGACGACGGCGGCCCCGGCAGGAACCAACGCGCCTCGAAGTAGACGTCGTAGGTGGGCAGCAGCCGTTTGGCGGCGACGAGTTGTACGTCACCTCCGCGCAAGAGCACCGCAGCGTTGTACAGTCCGGGATGGTGCGGCGGATGGCGTCCACTGGCGGTGATTGTTCCGACGATGGCGGGCGGGCCGCCTGCCGCGCGGCGGGCCAGATCGCGGGTGGCCTCGAAGACGGCCTCGGTGAAGCTGGCGTCGCAGAGGATGTCGCGGGGCGGGTAGCCGGGGATCGCCAACTCCGGCAGCACGACGAGGTCGGCGTCCTGACGCTGCGCCGTCTCGATGGCATCCAGGCAACGCTCGACGTTGCCGGGCAGGTCAGCGACCGTGGGGTTGATTTGGGCCAGGGTGATTTTCATAAAGATGCCAGGTCGTTGTCTAGCTTATCTTTTCGTTCGCCAAAGTTAATACCCGTTGTCGCACATCGTATGATATCCACATTCCTGTAGCTACCAATTGATCAAGGAGCGGTGCTACGCTCTCGATCCAACCACGGGATTTCGCTTCAAGTAGGATGCGCAAAGTTCCCCAGACGGTCAATCCAGCCGCTGTTGCTATCCGGCGTGCCAATCCGTCGTCCAATAACACAATTCGATCGGGGTTTTCCAACGCCAGTGCCATTGTGGCTAACTCTCCCTGGCCCAGGTCCAGTGTCAACCATTCTGATGGCACGGCGTGAGGATCAACAACTCTGAGCCACTTATACTTACTTGGGTTGGGAACATCATAGCCTCTGTGTTGCCCTTCTTGTAACTCCCGTGTAACCGCACGCGGTATCCATATCTCATCAAACAATTGAGGTAGCCAATTGGCCACCTCGATGCGGTACAGATAAAGCAAGGGCGATGTGTTGCAGATCGCGTCAGGCATGGGCGCGTTCCAATTCACGCAATTCGGCTTCGAAGGGGAAAACC
>JAKJAB010000590.1 GCA_022707725.1 Chloroflexota bacterium
GCCAGCCACTACGATGGCGCGACGGCAGCCGCCGAAGCCGTCATCCAGGCGTACAATGTCTTCCGCAAGAAACGGACCAAAATCGTGCTTGCCCCCACCATCCACCCGCAGTATCGCCAGGTCATCTACACCTACACCCAGGGCATGGGACTGGACATCGTGGGCGGCGACGATCCCACAACGACGGTGGAGCAACTGCTCGAGCTGGTCGATGAACAGACGGCCTGCCTGATCCTACAAACGCCGGACTTCCTGGGACAACTGCATGACCTGACCGGCCTCGCCGACGCCATCCACGCGCGCGGCAAGGATGCGCAGTTCGTCGTCATCACCAATCCCATCAGCCTGGGACTGCTCAAACCGCCGGGAGACTACGGCGCGGACATCGTCGTGGGCGAGGGCCAGCCGTTAGGGCTGGGACTCAACTTCGGGGGGCCGTATCTCGGCTTCTACGCCACCCGCTCGCAGTTCGCACGCCAGATGGCCGGGCGATTGGTCGGCAAAACCGTGGACATCGAAGGCAAAGATGGCTACGTGATGACGCTGACCACCCGCGAGCAGCACATCCGCCGCGACAAAGCCACTTCGAACATTTGCAGCAACCAGGGTTTGATGGCCCTGGCGGCAACCGTCTACATGGCGGCACTGGGCAAGCACGGGCTACGCAAAGTCGCCGAACTGAACTACCACAAAGCGCACTATGCCGCCGATGCGATTGATGCAGTGGAAGGCTTCACCGTTGTCCGGCGCAAGCCCTTCTTCAACGAGTTCGTCGTCCGCTGCCCCGCGCCGGTCGAGGAGATCAACACCTTCCTCCTGGAAGAGATCGAGGCCGTGGAAATCATCGGCGGCTACGATCTGGCGCAGGACTACCCGTCAATGGCGAATCATATGCTACTCGCCGTGACCGAGATGAATTCGCGCCACGAGATCGACCTGCTCGCCGAGGCCCTGAGCGCCTTCGAGGACTGAGGCAGGAGAGAGGAGCAAATAATGACCGAACCCCTGATTTACGAACTTTCATCACCCGGACGCGAGGGCGTCAAGCCCCCCCACCTGGACGTGCCGGAAAGCGCGCTCCCCCAGGACTGGCTACGCGCAGACCTGCCACTCCCTGAAGTCAGCGAGATCGACGTAGTGCGACACTACCTC
>JAKJAB010000591.1 GCA_022707725.1 Chloroflexota bacterium
GAATGTCACCGTCCCTGGGCCGCTCAGACTTTCAGTGCGCAAATGGGCGGTGTGGCCAGTTGGCAGCGTCCCGCTCCGGGCTGCGTCCACTCCGTCGTGGGTGACGGCCGTCTGCCCGCTCCACTCGCCGCCCGTGCCGGTGACCACTTTCTCCTGCGTATCCGTAACCCAGGTGCTCCAAAGAATGTCGGTGGTGTCCAAAGCCTCCGGCAGCGTCTGGGAAATAACCGGTAATGCCGGGAGCAGCAAAGCGACCGTTATGCACCGCGCCACCGCGCCTATGGTCCAAGTCCGCCAAACACTGCTTGGCCGGATGGTCCTGGATGGGGGTCGGGACTGATTCACGCTGAGGTTCATTTGAGGTTGCGTTTTCATTGCCTGTCTCCGTTGGGTCTATTGATTAACAAGTATTCCAGTCGTTCCAGCCGCTGTTTCAACTCGGTGTTTTCGGTTTCCAATTGGTAAATCCGCTCCGCCGCCGCCTGAGTTTTTGCCTCCAACTTTTGATTCAGCCCCTGGATGGCGGCCAGGGCCACGCCGTCGGCGTCCACCGTGGCGATGTGTTTGTCGTCCGTCCCCAAGTCGAACGCCGCATGGAAATCCTGCGCCATGGGGCCCAGGTGCGGGGTCTCCGCCTCCCCTTTGAAGTTCCAACGGCTGATCGGCACCGCCGCGAAGTTCTCCTTCAACTGCCGGTCACTCGACGGATTAAACGATTTGGCTGTGACATCTCCGGCTTGGGTCACGGTCATCAGGGCAGTAGCCGTGCCGTTGGTGCTGTACTTGGATACTCGGAAATAGCGGTTGGGAACATCATCGGAGGGAATGCCCACGGTTAGAGCACTCGGTTCCATGAACAATCCCCAGCGACCGATGCCCGCCTTGCCAGGACCCGCGCTGGCGGCAAACGGGTCCCAGTCTCGCACAATGATGGGCGCATCCAGCGCGTGCAAATGAATGCCTTTGTCGGCTTGAATCCGGACGCCGTTCTGCGCGCGGATGTTGAACTCATTCCTGGCGGTGGAAGAGAAATCCGCGAAGCTCGAATCCGCCCAGACGAACGCGCCATCATGATTGGCCTTGGCCCGAAGGCCGGCGGCAAAGCTATACTCGCCAGCCGCCTCGTTCCG
>JAKJAB010000592.1 GCA_022707725.1 Chloroflexota bacterium
CTGCTCTACGAGGAAGGTGTAGCCGCCGTCGAGGATGCGGGTCGCCGCTTCGCCCCAGACGACGGGCGCATCTCCCGCATCTTGCGCAGCGAGGACCGCAGCCAGCATCAGCGTCGCCCGCGCCAGGTCGAATTTGGCGCACAGCGGCGTTAGCACGGTCAACGCAGCGCGGAAGTCCGTCGCGGCTTCTGCTAGATGACCCAAAGCCCACGCGGCGCACCCCTGCTCGACCAGCGCGCGCCCCTGGATGTGCCGGTAGCCGATGCGTTCGGCGATTTTCAAGGCATCGGCGGCCCAGGTAAACGCGGCCGGCGCGTCGTTCTCGGCGCGGCACAGTCGGGCTAAGGCCAGGCGCACCAGCACGTCGAGTTCCACCAACCCCTTCGCCTCGGCGATGGAACGAACGGCGGCAAAGTGCGTCCGCGCCTGGGCGACGTCGCCATCTTCGCGGGCCAGTTCCCCGTGGATGAGATGCCAATACCCTTCGGCGAGGGTGTCGGGCAAGGCCACGTCGCGCAGTTCGGCGAGCCATCGCAACGTACAGGCGCGTTGCCCGGTCAGCCACCCGGTCCAGACGAGGTTGGTCAACTGCGACCAGGTCAGCTCCAGCAGATTATGCTCTCGCGCCAGCTTGATCGCTTCCTCGTCGGCGGCGATGGCGAGCGCAAACTCGCCGCGCGGTGTGTACACGCCGGCCGCCAGGTTGTTCAAACCGCGCACGACCGCCGGCGCCAGGCCCAACTGCCGCCCCAGGTCTATCGCTTGTAGACAATACTTTTCGGCAGCTTCCAAATCGTTGGTCTCGGCGGCGCAGGCGCTCAGGGCGATCAAGACCCGCTCGCGCGTGGGGGAATCCGGTGGGAGGTCAGCAAGCGCCTGCTCCAGCAGCGCGCGGGCGTGCGCATAATGCCCCAGGCGGATGTGAGGGCCGGCGAGTGCGGTCACGGCCAACGCCTGGCCTTCGGCGTCGCCTGTTTGCTGCGCCACGGTCAATGCCTCCTGCGCCAGACGAAGCGCAGATGGCGCGTCGCCGGCCCGTTCCGCCGCGCGGCTGGCCTGTAACAACTCCGTGATGGGAGGCGGGGCGCTCATACGATTTATTGT
>JAKJAB010000593.1 GCA_022707725.1 Chloroflexota bacterium
TGCTGGTGGGCGGCATCGGCATCATGAACATTATGCTCGTCTCCGTCACGGAGCGCACGCGCGAAATTGGCCTGCGCAAGGCGGTCGGCGCGCGCAAAGGCGACGTGCTGTTCCAATTCCTGATGGAAGCCATCATCTTGAGCCTCATCGGCGGCAGCATCGGCATTCTGACGGGGATTGGGGTCGGCCAGTTGGTCAGCCTGACCGGGCTGGTTTCATCCGTAGTCACCGTGCAGTCCATTCTGCTGGCTGTGGGATCCTCGTTTGCCATAGGGCTGTTCTTCGGCATCTATCCCGCCAACCAGGCGGCGAGCCTCAATCCGATTGAGGCATTGCGATACGAGTAAAGGGGATTGGCGACTAAACCCAAAGGATCTTTTATCGACCCTTTGGGTTTGTGTTGTCGCTATGTCTCACTCCAAGAAGCCTGCCCGTTCCAGCAGCTCGAACATCTGGCTCTTGCCTGTCTTGGGCCAACCGCCGTATTATGGACTTGACATTATTAAGCCACGTTATATAATCAATATACTTTATATTTAAGCCGAGTTAAATATCGGGATGCGATCATGCCATGTACAACCGATGAACTGATAGAAACACTGCAAGAGTGGGTAGCCTTGTTTATGCGCCGCTCGATGCACAACGTGTTGTCCTTCGCCAAAGAGCACAATCTCTCGATGTCGCAGATGGGCGCACTGATGAATATCCACCGGCATGGCATGTGCAATGTCTCCACCATCGGCGATGAATTGGGTGTGACGAGCGCTGCCGCCAGCCAGATGTTGGAGCGGCTGGTGCAGCAAGGCGTGATCGAGCGCACTGAAGATCCCAACGATCGCCGCGCCAAGCAAATCGCGCTGACCGAGAAAGGGCGCCAGATGATTCACGACGGTTTCCGCGCCCGCTACGCCTGGCTCGGAGAACTGGCTGCCAGCTTCACCCCCGATGAACAAGATTTGATCCAGACCGCTCTGCGCCTTCTGCTGGGGAAAATGCAACAGGTAGACGGTAGACAGTAGACGGTAGACAGGAAAGAGGAGGAGATTCACCGATTCGCCCATTCGCTGATTCTCAATTCGTAATTCGCCATTCGTAATTCTA
>JAKJAB010000594.1 GCA_022707725.1 Chloroflexota bacterium
GCCAGATAGGCCGCGTACTCCCGTTCAAAAGCCGCCGCAAACAGATCGCGCGCGCCGTGAGGGATGTAATTTTCCCGGCGCACTTGCGCGACGATCTCCTCCCCCAGACCGGCATCGCCCGGTTTACGACCAGCGGCGTGCAAGGCGGCCAACACTTCATCCAGCCCACGCAAGCCCACAGGACTGCCATCCACGAGGATTTGACGATAACTCATCCCTGTCCCTTACAGGTGTACTGCAAACGGGTTGACGTTGAGCAGCGCTTCCGGCAGCGTCTCCACATACACGCGGATTTCATCGCGCACGCGGCGATAATGTGCCAGTGCCTCCTCTTCGGTTTTGGCATTAGCCGCCAGCTTGGGCGGATCGTCGAAACCGTGGTGGATAACCACCGCGCGCCCCGGAAAGACGGGACAGTTCTCCTGCGCGTGCCCGCAGACGGTGATCACGTAATCGAAGGAAATGTCCAGCACCTCGCTGACATGCTTGCTGCGATGCGTGGAGATATCCACACCCGCCTCCGCCATCACTTTGACTGCGTGGAGATTTAGCCCGTGCGTTTCAATGCCTGCCGAGTACACATCGATCACGTCGCCTTTCAAATGTCGCGCCCAACCTTCGGCCATCTGGCTGCGGCAGGAATTACCGGTACAGAGAAAGAGCACCTTTATCTTTTGCGTCATAGTCACCTCATCGAATCTACTATATGCAGATATTTGCATATAGTATACTCCATTTATTCCGCAGCGCAAGCAAGTGCCAAAATCACATAGTACAATTCACTATCAGTGTTGACTTTTCACTGCAAATAAAATACTATTGAAGCAGGAAAACCCAACGAAAAGTTCAACAAATCCTTCGCTTTGTGGCAATTCGAACAGGAGGTGCTCAATGGCCGTGATCACAGTTTCCAGAAAGCTCGGTAGTCGGGGCGACGAGATCGCCGAAAATGCAGCCCACATGCTGGGCTACCATTACGTAGACAAGGCTTTCATCGAGGCGGTGCTGAGCCAATACGGTCTCGTCGAATTCGGTGCAGAATATGACAGCGTCCCCAGCTTTTGGGAGAAATTCGATGCGCAGAAGGAAGAACGCCG
>JAKJAB010000595.1:0-611 GCA_022707725.1 Chloroflexota bacterium
TCTTCAGCAGTTCGTGGAAGTGGCTCCCCGCAGGGATGCCGTCGATGCACTCGGCCGCGGCGATTATCGCTCCTCCACCCCTAACGATGGATGCTGCCGCGGAGATGCCCTTTACAGTCTGGTAGACATTTCGGTCCAGTGGATACCCGCTATTGGTGGTGATCACGATGTCGAAAGGCTCCCGCACCGCCCTCATAGCCGTCTGCCTGGCGTGCTCGGCGCCCCGGGCGTGCGCCGCCCGCAGTTCTCCGGCGAGTACGCCGGTGATCGCCTTCTCGGAGTTCAGTGTGACGTTGACTATGAAGTCCGGCGCCGTTAGCTGCGCGCCTTCAGTAAGCAGTTCCCACACAGGATTGCCGTGCGTGATGCCCCACGTGGACTTGGCATGCGACAGTATTCGGTATCCGTGGGCTTCCTTGATGTTCTCAAGGCTCGCGATCCCCGGAAACACGAGCTTGCCGCCGCCGCTGAACCCGGCAAAGAAGTGCGGCTCTATGAAGCCGGTCAGTATCTTGAAATCCGCGTTGAGGTAGTCTCTATTCACCCAGAATTCCTGCCCGGTGCTGAGACGACCGGCAGGCGCCATCGTCCCGCGGTCGTTGCAGTCGTGC
>JAKJAB010000595.1:695-1066 GCA_022707725.1 Chloroflexota bacterium
AAGAAGCTCCACAAGTTCCTCGGGCGGACTGGGCCTGTGTGTGCCAAGCGCATTGATCAGGACTATCTGATCCCTCCCCACCCCAGCGCTCTCCAGCTCTCCCAGGAGAACCGGGAGGATCAGTCTGCTCGGCACAGGCCTGGTAGCATCGCAGAAGACCACCGCCACCGTATCCGAAGGTCTGACCATCTCGCGCAGCGCCGGGCACCCTATCGGATGTTTGAGTGCGTCGGCGACTGCCCCCCGTTGGTCATCGAGCCCCGGTACGAACACCGGCCGGACCACAGTCACATTGTGGTCTGGTAGTTCTACGGGCAATCCGGTCTTGCCGTAAGATAGTACAACTTCCACTGCGGCACACCCCTGTCTGC
>JAKJAB010000596.1 GCA_022707725.1 Chloroflexota bacterium
CGGCGTGCATAGCGGAGATGTCCAGTTGTGGAACGCCGCCGACGGCCGGCTCATGCGAACTCTGAGCGGCCACAAGGACAGCGTCAACAGCTTTGCTTTTTCGCCGGATGGCCGCCTGTTGGCTACGGCCTCGTCCGACGTCACGCTCAAGGTATGGGACGTCGCCAGCGGGCGCGAGCTACAGACGTTGATCGGCCACAGCAAAAGTGTGGGCAGCGCAGCTTTTTCGCCGGATGGATCGCTGCTGGCTTCCACCACCTGGGATGAGACGCGGCTATGGGGCGTCTCCGCTCAGGGCGCGACCACGCCGGCGCCCACCCGCGCCGCCGGGCCAGCGCCGACGCCAATCCCACTGGCGAACTCGGCCATTTCGCCCGAAAACGCCGCCCAACTCAAACAGGCAGCGCTTTTGAACGAGAGCGGCTATCAGGCAGAGTTTTCGCCGGACGGCAAGATTCTGGCCGTCGCCGGACGCGAATTGATCTTATTCGATACTGAAACCTGGAAACAACTGCGCACCCTCGGCAACAGCAACGTTGACGGCGTGGCCTTTTCGCCCGACGGTCAGACGCTGGCCGCTGTGATGGGCGAAATCAAGCTCTTCGACGTGGCGACCGGCGGCGAACAATTGACCCTGCCCGGCGTGCATCTCAACACCAGCGCGGCTTCCGGGTATTTCCTGGCCTTCTCACCGGACGGCCAAACCCTGGCGGTGATTGTCGACGAGGTGGTCAAGTTCTTTGATACTACCAGCGGCGAAGAAGTGGGGTTGATTTTGGCCGAGGGGCCGTTCGCCATCGACCTGTCGCCCGACGGCCAGACGCTGGCCGCTGCCGGATGGGGCTGTGGCCTCAAACTGTGGGACGTAGCCAGCGGACAGGAAATCCGCAGCCTGGGC
Source organism: Chloroflexota bacterium (assembly GCA_022707725.1). Classification (GTDB taxonomy): domain Bacteria; phylum Chloroflexota; class Anaerolineae; order B4-G1; family SLSP01; genus DSWT01. The sequence continues at coordinate 899 of JAKJAB010000596.1, forward strand.
GATCTGATGATGGGCGCCAACCGGGTGGTTTGGTCGCCGGACGGCGCAACGTTGGCCTTTGCCGGCGTGCATAGCGGAGATGTCCAGTTGTGGAACGCCGCCGACGGCCGGCTCATGCGAACTCTGAGCGGCCACAAGG
>JAKJAB010000597.1 GCA_022707725.1 Chloroflexota bacterium
CGACGCCACACGCCCCACTGCACGAGCAAGCCCGTCAGCGCGCCAGGGAACGTGCCGGAGCAGCGTTGGCACAGCGGCAATTGATGGGCGTCGATAAAAAACGAGTGCGAAGGGATACGGTGGCATACCGCTGCCGCGATCACATCGGCCTTGAACAACACACCGTCAGGTGTCAGAAAGAGGAAGAGCGCCAGTCCTACAAGGGCCAGCAGGATGCCGCCCCACACCCAAAGACAAGGAAATCCGGCCCGACGCGCGTTCGGGGGCGGCGTGTCCGTAGGGTAGTCTTTCACGCAGTCCTCATCGGCAGCGGTAAATGCTCGACGCGATTGAGGTAATGGACAACCCAACTACCCCCACGCTCCGGATGTCCCCACTCGAAAAGGCTCAATCCGGTGTTGTTCAACCATAAACGCGGCGTATCCGAACCGAACAGAATCCGCGCTTGCGCCCCAATCGTCCCGGCGTGCGTGACGAGCAAGAGTTGACCCGCGCCGTTGGCGGCTTCGACCACCCGCCGCAGGCCAGCTGCAACGCGCGCGCGAAAACGACTATACCCGGGCTTCAGTTCGGGGGTCGCGGGAGCCATATTCCACATCGATACAGGCAACGGCGCCCAGCCGGCCGACCATTCATCGAACTCGCGGAATTCCGGCTCTATGGTCACAGGAAGATGGAGATAACTTGCCACAATCTCTGCCGTGCGCCGCGCGCGCTGGAGTGGACTAGCGACGATCACCGCAATGGATTCATCATCCGCCGCGAGGTACTCGCCCAGCCGGTGCGCCTGCGCTTCACCCAACGCCGTTAATGGCGGGTCAAGATCGCCCTCTTCGACCTTGACTTGCCATTCCGATTGTCCGTGGCGGGCTAATAGCAATTTCATAGAGGCGATTATAATAGGCAGTGGCAAAAAGACAAACGGACTTTGGATTTTAGATTGTAGATTTGTAACTATTCGGTGGGACGCACTTTTACGCCTGCAATGACAGTAGGAAGCGCAAAAATTGCCGTTTTGGATTCAGTTAAGTGCGTCC
>JAKJAB010000598.1 GCA_022707725.1 Chloroflexota bacterium
GGAAAGAGGCTTCAACTATAATACTTACGCTAACGAAAGTAGCAATAGTTCTAGCAATAATTCAAATAATCAAAGTCAAAATCAAGATTCAAACCAAAATCGAGGTTTTGATGAAACAAGCACAAATCAAGCTAAAAATGATTTGAAACCTAATATTCCAAACTCTGGTGCAATTTTAACTTTAGGAATATTATCATTAGTAACTATTTTATGTTGTGGTGCTTGTGTTTCTCCAATTTTAGCGATAATTGCTCTCGCCCTTTTCCCAAGTGCAAAAAATAAATATCTACAAAATCCCGATTTTTACAGTGAAAATTCATATTCAAATATTAAAACAGGAAAAATTTTAGCTATAATAGGTCTTTGTATTTCATTATTCTTCATAATCCTACTTGCAATTGTTGGAAGTTTCACTGAAAGTACTGAAATAATTAAAGAAACTTTTGATTCTACATGGGACGCTATGGGATACTAGACTCAGTTAAAAGTTAAAAGTTAAAAGTTAAAAGTTGAAAGTTGAAAACTTAAAGTTGAGAAGTAAAATTCAAATATTAGTAAATTTGGGGGAAAATTTTTTTGAAGTTTTAGAAAATGAAAATAGCAATAATTTTCCTGGATTTAATAGTATTTATGTGTCTAATCCTTGGTTTATTCCTGATTTTGTGAAATATTCTCTCAAAACATGGAGTAAATTATTAAGCGAAGATAAAATTTCGGCTTGGCTTCAAAATTATAATTTACCTAATTTTTCTACACCAAAAACTTTGGGTTTAGTTTTTGCTGGTAATATTCCTATGGTTGGCATGCACGATTTTATTAGTGGTTTTATTTGCGGATATAACTTAAAAATAAAATTGTCGTCTAAAGATAATATTCTGATGAGATGGGTAATAGAAAGACTAAAAACCATAGGCAATATTTCTGACGAAAAAATTATAATTTGCGATTCCTTAATGGGGAATTTTGATAAAATAATTGCGACTGGAAGCAATAATTCTAACCGCTATTTTGAATATTATTTTGCTAAAAC
>JAKJAB010000599.1:0-348 GCA_022707725.1 Chloroflexota bacterium
GTGCCACAAGTCCACCGGGAACGCGCTGCCCAGGTAGGCGATTTCGATTTTGCCCTGCACGAGCGATGCGCCGCACCGGGCGCACGTCCAGGGGGGCGGGGTTTCAGAAAGAGGTGTGTCATTCATAGAAAATCTCCTTAAAATGGGAGTAGGAAGTAGGGAGTAGGGAGTAGGGTTCAAAGGCGGCGTTCTGTGCTGGCGATGAAGGCGTTGAGCAGACGCCCTACGGTTTCGGTTTGCGCGAGGAGTTCGTCGTTGGAAGGGATGTAGTCAAGGTCTTTGGCGAGAATGAGGTAATATTTCGTTTCTTCCAGAGACCCCTCGGCGATGTTGTAGAAACGGGTTTTT
>JAKJAB010000599.1:403-664 GCA_022707725.1 Chloroflexota bacterium
CCTCGGCGATATTGGCGGGTATGGAAACCGCCGCGCGCCGCATCTGCGAAACCAGTCCAAACCTCTCTTCAGAGGGAAATCCGCGCGTAACCTCATAAATAGCCAGCGCCAACTTATGGCTCTCTTGCCACACCTCCAATTGTGAAAATTTTCGAATCTCTCCCATACCCTTCTCCCTCCCCTACTCCCTTACTTCCTTACTCCCCTACTCCCTACTCCCTTTCTCCACAATTTCCATCCGGTGGCTGTACGCATTGTGAA
>JAKJAB010000599.1:769-1029 GCA_022707725.1 Chloroflexota bacterium
ATTCCACCCAGTAGGTGACATTGGCGGGTTTGTGGTAGGCGAGGTAGTGGCCTGTCTCAGGGTTGCGGAAGCGGTTGCCGGTGCGTTCGGCGTAGGCGATGACCTGGCGGATGTCGTCTTCGAGAATCAGGCGGCCATCGACGCGGGCGGCGACTTCGGCGGAGAGGCGCAATGTCATAACTTCGGGTTCGCTCACGGTTTCCTCCCAAAGGTCGGCGAGCAGACGGCGTTTGAGCTGGGCGCGGTTGTCGTGCCGCTGC
>JAKJAB010000059.1 GCA_022707725.1 Chloroflexota bacterium
GGTTGCCAACCGGCGCGCCGCTCGGACGCAACCTCACTGAACAGTTGCACGGCCTGCACCAGTCGCTCCGGCTGCGCCTGTTTCGCCATCGCTTGCAGGCGCGGGCGCTCCTCGGCGGTGGGGTCGGTCCAGGATTCGCCGGCGCCCACCCGCATCAACAGCAACCCACGGAAGAAGTCGGCGGTCTGCCGCGCGAGTTGGCGCGGATCTGCCCCACTATCCACCGCCTCGTTGATGACGTGCAAACCACGGTTCAAGTCGCCATCGAGCCACGCCTGAAGCAACGATTGCACCACCTCGCGCCGTTCTGCGCCGAGCATCAATCGCACGTAATCCGCCGTCACCGCGCCGCCCGCGGCCATCTGATCGAACAGACTGATCGCATCGCGCATACTGCCAGTCGCAGCCCGCGCGATCAAATCGAGCGCCTCCGGTTCAACGGAAATCCCTTCCGCCTCGGCGATCGTTTGCAATTGCCCCACCAGCCCGGTCAACGGGATACGCCGGAACTCGAAACGTTGGCAACGCGACAGAATCGTCTCCGGGATTTTGTGCACTTCGGTAGTCGCCAGCACGAAGATGACGTGCTCCGGCGGCTCCTCCAATGTCTTCAGCAGCGCGTTGAACGCCGCCGTGGAAAGCATGTGGACTTCATCCACCACGTAGACTTTGAAGCGCGCCTGCGTCGGCCGGAAGCCCACCTTCTCCAACAAATCGCGGATGTTGTCCACGCCGGTGTTGGAAGCGGCGTCGATCTCCATCAGGTCCATCAGCCGCCCATCAGTAATGGCGCGGCAGATTTCGCACTGATCGCACGGACGCTCTTCGAGCGGGGACAGGCAATTGACCGCCTTCGCAATCAGGCGCGCGGTCGTCGTTTTACCCGTGCCGCGCGGCCCGGCGAGCAGGTAGGCGTGATGCAGACGCCCGGTTTGCAGGGCGTTGCGCAACGTGCGCACGATATGCTCCTGCCCGACCACGTCGGCGAAAGTCTGTGGACGCCACTTGCGATAGAGTGCTTGTGCCATAATGCCTCCCCGTCCGCATAGTCTATCACGGATGATGAATGAGGCAAGCGAAAAACTGACAACAAAAAACCTGACAGGTCTTTGGCAAACCAGAAGTTCGCACAACCTGCCAGGTTTTCTATCCTATTTTTGGAATGCAAAACCGGGGGCGTCCCAAAACCCCCGGTTGCATCAGAAGGAGGAGAATCCTTATTGTCTGCGGCCCCCGACCACATCTAACCCTACTATACCTCTTTTCGCAGTAGATGCTTGACGTGAATCTGACGCTTTCCTGACGATTTAAGCTGTTCGCGCGCGCAATTGGCCGCAACCGGCCTGGATATCGATGCCACGCCGCAATCGCAGCGTAAAAGGGACGTGACGGCGCTCCAAAATCTGCGTGAAGGCTTCGACGCGCTCCTCGGAAGAGGGCTGCCCGGCGTATCCGGCGGTGGGATTGAGCGGGATGAGATTCACGTGGACGAGCATCCCCGCCGCGCGCGCGGCCAGCGCTTCGGCCTGCTCCAGCGTATCGTTGACGCTGTCGATCAACACCCACTCGAAGGTCACGCGGCGGTTGGTCTTCGTCAAGTAGTCGCTGATTGCGCCAAAAAGCTCGTTCAGGTTGTGCTTGCGGTTGACCGGCATCAGTTCGTTGCGCAGCGCGTCGGTGGCGGCGTGCAGCGAGACGGCCAGATTGACCTGCAAATTCTCGCCGGCAAAACGGCGAATTGCGGGCGCAATTCCCGATGTGCTGAGCGTGATGCGGCGCTGCCCCATCTGAAAGCCGTCGGGGTGAATGAGCGCGCGGATGGCGGCCAACGTGTTGTTGTAATTCAGGAACGGTTCGCCCATGCCCATCAGCACTACGTTGGTCAATTTTTGCCCCTGCGCCTCGAGTTCGCGGGCCAGATGCAAGACCTGCGCGACGATTTCCCCACTGGTCAGATTGCGCTCGATGCCCATCTGCCCGGTGGCGCAGAACTGGCAGCCGGCGGCGCAGCCCACCTGCGTCGAGATGCACGCGCTGCGCCGCTCGACGTAGCGCATCAGCACCACCTCGATGGATTGCCCGTCGTGCAGTTCCAACAAATCCTTGCGCGTCTCGCCGTCGAGGGATTCCTGGCGCGCCAGCACGCGCGGAACGCGCAAAACGGTCTCCGCAGCCAGCCGCTCGCGCAGCGCCTTCGGCAGCGACGTCATCTGCTCCACGTCCGTGGCCAGGCGGCGATAGAGCCATTCCCATATCTGTTTGGCGCGATAACGCGGCTCACCCCACGTCCCTAACAACGCTTCCAGCGCGGGTAAATCCAGGTCGTATAAATTCGGTTTTGCCATTGTTGCCTCAACAAACTTCGATATAAACCGCGAATCTCGCTAATCTACGCGAATCTCTAGAAAATCAACGCAGATTCGCGTGATTCGCGGTTAGAATTCTCCCAGGCCTGCACCAGCGCCGCCAGGTCGTCGAAGACTGCGTCCGGGTGGACCGGTGAGGCGGGCAGTTCGTCCGCCCGTGTGATGCCGGAGAGCAGCAGCGCGGTCGGCATGCCCAGGCGCAAGCCGCCCAGGATGTCCGTGTCGAGCCGGTCGCCGATGACGAGCGTAGTTTCAGGCGACGTCCCCATCCGCACCAACGCTCGCTCGTAGAGGGGCGCAGCGGGCTTGCCAACCATCACCGGCGTGACGCTGGTGGACGCAATCAACGCCGCAACCTGCGCGCCGTTGCCCGGCGCCAGGCCGTCTTCCATCGGGAACGTGCGGTCCGGGTTGGCGGCAATGAAGCCGGCGCCGTTCCGGATGAGGCGCGTCGCCGTTGCCAGTTTCTGCCAGGTCAAATCGCGGTCCCAGCCGACGACGACATATGCGGCGCGGTCGCCCTCGGTGAGCGCAAAACCGCGCGAACGCAGCGCCTCACGGATGCCCGGCCCGCCAATGGGATAGACCGGCGCGCCCGGCGTAGCCCGCATCGCCAGGTAGTCGGCGGCGGCAGTGGCCGAGTCGAGCACGTGTCCGGTGTTCGTCACGATGCCCATGTGCGCCAGTTTCTCGACGTACTGCTCCGGCGTCTTGCTGGCGTTGTTCGTCGCCAGGATGTGGGGAATCTGCCGTTCTTCGAGCAGTGCGAAAAAGTCGCGCAGGCCGGGCAGCGGCGTCTCTCCGCGCCAGAGCACGCCGTCCATATCGCACACCACGCCTTTGAGCGCGCCCCATTCCAACGCCGGCGCCTGCCGCGCCAACAAGGCTTCGTAGGCTGCGGGGGTATCCACGTCGGTCAAAATATCGGGGTCGGCAACGGGCATCGCCGCACGTTCGTCCGGGTATTGCGCGAACAGCGCGCGCCCGCCGATGTCGCCGGAGAGCTGCGCCAGTTCGGCGAAGAAGCGCCGCGCGAAGAGCACCGGCGTCCCGCGTTGCCCCTCGCGTCCCACCGGAACGACGATTCCGGCTTTGTGTTGCTGCCAGTGCGTCACCAGCGACCGCAAGAAACGCGCGTCCACGAGCGGTTGGTCCACCGGCAGAAAGACCGCCGCTTCCACCGCCGGCGGCAGCGCGGCCACGCCGAGGCTGAGGCTGGCGCTCATCCCCTCGCGCCAGCGGTAATTGCGCAACACGAGCGCGTCGCGTCCGGCAAGCGCGCTGGTCACCCGCTCGGCTTCCGCGCCCACCACCACGACGATGGGCGACAGTCCCGCCAGCCACGCCATATCCGCGACGTGGGCGATGAGCGGGCGACCCTGCCAGGGCAGCAGTTGCTTGGGCGCGCCGAAGCGCGTAGAACCGCCGGCGGCCAGGATGACTGCCGCAATGGTCGGTTCAGACATAGCTCGTCCAGAATCGCTGGATAATTTCCTCTTCCAGCCGGTCGCGCATGTAGGCGAGCGGGACGCGCTCCACCGCCGAGCGCAAAAAGCCTTGCACAATAAGCCCTTCAGCGTCGCGGGCGGGCAGGCCGCGCGCTTGCAGGTAAAACAACTGTTGCGGGTCGATCCGCGAGGTGGTCGAGCCATGGCTACAGCGGACGTCGTTGCAGCGAATTTCCAGGCCGGGGATCGAATGGGCGTGCGCGTCGTCCAGCAGCAGGTTGTTGTTTGCCTGGTAGCCTTCCATCCTCGCGGCCTCCTGCTCGGCGCGAACCATCCCATAGAAGACGGTGCGCGCCTGATCGCGCAACACGTTGCGGTAGAGCAAATTGCTGTACGTGTCCGGCGCGCGGTGATGCTGGTACGTGCTCTGGTCGATGTGCTGGTCGCCCACGGCGAAGGCATAGCCGTGCATCTGCGCCCGCGCGCCTGGCGCATTGAGCGACGTGGTGAGGAAATCCTTGCTCATCCGCCCACCGAGCGCCCCGTTGATCCACACGAAGTTCACGTCCCGCGCCAGATTGGCTTCCTGCACGCTCAACGAATAGCGAGGTCCGCCCCAGTGTTGGAAACTGGCGTAGCGGACAAAAGCGCCTTCCTCGGCGTAGATTTCGACCATTTCGAGGTTGAGTTCAGGCTGGCGATCCTGGGAGACGCGGTCCTGAATCAGCGAGACGCGGCTGCCCTTTTCGGCGATGATGAGCGTGTGGTGCAGGCCGCTGCCGGAGTCGGCGTCGTAAGCTACCAGCGATTGCAGCGGACGAGAGACCCGCGTCCCCGCCGGAACGTGGACAAACGTGCCGCCGCGCCACAGCGCCGCGTGAAGCGCGGTGAGCTTGTTGAAATCGGGGCGGGTGGTGCGCCCTTGCATCCAGTAACGGCGAATCAAGTCGCCGTGGGTGTGAAGCGCGTGGGGCAGGCTGTCGAAGGTCACGCCGTTGCGCGCATCTTCCGGGCGCATCGTCCGGTACGGGTTCGCGTCGTTGCAGTGGACGAGCGTGCCAGAAACCAGGGCCTCCGGCGCCATATTGTGATGCCAGCACGGCGGAAGGTCGTCCGGCGAAGGGTACGCGCGCTCTGCCGGCGTCGCTCGCAGCGAATCCAGCGGAAAACGGTGCAGCGGGGTGCGCCGCCACGCTTCTTCTTTCTGGTGAGGAAGCGCCATCTCTTGCGCCAGCGCCCAGGCCGCGCGCCGCGACGCGCGCATCCAGTCAGGTTCGGCGTAGAAATCGGACAGCGCTTCGACGTCGCGCAGGCTCACGGACGGGAATTCTGGGGACATTTGTGCGGCGCTCATCCGACGGAACCTTCCATTTGCAGATCGATCAAGCGGTTCAACTCGACGGCGTACTCCATCGGCAGTTCCTTCACGAACGGCTCCAAAAAGCCGCTGACGATCATCGCCGCCGCGCGTTTTTCGGTCAGGCCACGGCTCATCAGGTAGAAAAGCTGGTCTTCGCTGATTTTGCTGACGGTGGCCTCGTGTTCGATGTGCGAATCGTCTTCGTTGACGTCCATGTAGGGGTAGGTGTCGGTGCGCGATTCGGGATCGAGCAGCAGCGCGTCGCAGACCACTTTGGAATGAGCGCCCTCCGCGCCCTTCGCCACACGCACCAGCCCCCGGTAATCGGCGCGCCCGTTCCCCTTACTGATCGACTTCGAGGTGATGAGCGAGGACGTGTGCGGGGCCAGGTGAATCGCCTTCGCGCCCGCGTCGTAATGCTGGTTGTCGCCGGCGAAGGCAATCGAGAGCACCTCGCCGTGCGCCCGCGGGCCTTTGAGGACGACGGCGGGATATTTCATCGTAATGCCGCTGTTGTGGACAATAAAGCCTTCTGCGACAAAGTTCCCCGTACCCTCAACTTCAATATCCCACGTTGGCACATCTGAAGATGAAGTTTCACCGACAAGCACGTCAACCACTTCAACGGTCTCAGGGAGTGCGATAAAAGTTGTTTTAGTTTCTGGAATCTTCAACAGATAGGGCTGCCCAAAATCTACCGAACGCCGAGGAACAATCGCCTGGCGAAGATGATCAGCGCGGATGTAAGCTAGTTGATAACGTCCTGACTTCTTGGGCCGCTCCGGCGTGTAAATGTAAGAATAAAACGGGTGATTATCCGTAACACGCAATCTCCTTTCACCGTAAGAAACCTCACGCACACGCTGATAGCCGGAAAAGCGTTTCGCCAAAACCTTGCGGAAGACCAACTGCCCGCTTGCTTCATCGAAAGAGAGAACTTCGTCGCCAACTTCAAGCGCCTCGATAGGTCGTAATCCAGCAGGCGTCGTTACCGTAGAGCCTTCGGCCAAACAGCCCAGGTTTCCGTCCACCCAGGCCATCGCGCCGTCTTCTTCCACCACCGCGCGCTGCGTGACCAGGTTGTAGACGTTGGTCGACCAGTTCTGGATGGTCGTGTAGCGCGCTCGCGCGTTTTTGCCGACGAAGATTTCGATGACGCCGGTGTGCAGAGCGGCGGTCGTGTATTGAGGCGCTGTGCAGCCTTCGATGTAGTGGACGTTGCTGCCTTCTTCGGCGATGATGATGGTGCGCTCGAACTGTCCCAGGCTTTGCGCGTTGATGCGGAAGTATGCCTGCAAAGGGATTTCGACATCGACGCCCGGCGGGACGTAGACAAAACTGCCGCCCGACCAGAAGGCGCTGTTCAACGCGGAAAATTTGTTGTCGGCGATAGGAACGACGGTGCTGATGTATTTCCGGACAATTTCGGGATACCGCTGCACGGCGGTATCCATATCCACAAAAATGATGCCGTGGCTCTCCCACTCGGCTTTGAGCGAGCTGTAGACCGCCTCGGAGTCCATCTGCGTCTCGACGCCGGCGAGAAACTTGCGCTCGGCTTCGGGGATGCCCAATTTGTCGAAGGTGTCTTTGATCGCGTCGGGGACGTCGTCCCAGGTGCGCGCTTTTTCCGGCGTGGCGCGCATAAAGTAGTAGAATTCCTCGAAATCCAGCGCTCCCAAATCCACACCCCAGGTGGGCATCGGCATGCGGTTGAAGATGTCCAGCGCCTTGAGGCGGAAGTCGAGCATCCATTGCGGCTCGTTTTTGAGCGCCGAGATGCTGCGCACCACGTCTTCGCCGATGCCGCGCCGCGATTGGTGCGCGTAATCGATGTCGGTGACGAAATCGTATTGCTGCTGATCTTTAAGATCGCGTAGCTCACTGTGCGGCGTCGCCATAGCCTTATTCCTCTCTAACCTCAACGGAGTAAACGGAATCTCACGAAGATTTTTCCGTTTAATCCGCTAAATCCGCTGAGCATCTTTGACCCAATCGTAGCCCTTCTCCTCCAACACGTCCACCAGGCTCGCGTCGCCGGATTGGAAGATGCGTCCGTCGTAGAAGATGTGGACGAACTGCGGGTAGATGTAGTTGAGCAGCCGTTGGTAGTGCGTGATCACGAGGATTCCCATCCCGAGTTCCTGCTGCAAGCGGTTGATGTTCTCCGAGACGACGCGGATCGCGTCGATGTCCAGGCCAGAGTCGGTCTCGTCGAGGATGGCGAATTTGGGTTTGAGCAACGCCATTTGGAGAACTTCGGCGCGCTTTTTCTCGCCGCCGGAGAACCCCTCGTTGAGATACCGTTGCAAGAACGCCGGATCCATCTTCAGCTTGTCCAGAGCTTCGGTCAGTTCCTTGCGGAACTCGCGGAAGGGAATCAAATGCGCATTGAGCCGTCCGCGCGCGCCGGGTTGCGCTTTGGCGCTGTAGCCGCGCATCGCGCTGGTCGCCGCGTGAAGGAACGTATTCAGCGTCACGCCGGGCACGGAAACGGGATACTGCATCGCCAAAAAGAGGCCGCGTCTGGCGCGCTCGTCGGGGGGCAAGGCCAGAAGACTTTCGCCATCGATAAGGACGTCGCCCCGCGTTATCTCGTAATGCGGGTGCCCCGTCAACGCATACGACAACGTGCTCTTGCCGGAGCCGTTCGGCCCCATCAGCGCGTGGGTCTCGCCCTGACGCACGACCAGGTTTACGCCTTTGAGAATTGCTTTGCCTTCCACATTGACGTGCAGATCACGAATTTCCAGTGTTACCGGCTCCATACCCTAGTCCTCCACGGCGGTCTCAACGGAGTGAACGGATGAAACGGAGAGACAAAATAAAAGTCCGCTTGAGTCCGCTAAATCCGTTGACAGTATAGGCGAAACGGGGATTTTGTCAAGGTTTTTTCTTACAAATTCAACACCAAATCCCCAGGAAAAAAACGGCCAGCATCGCAATGCTGGCCGTTGAAATCACAACACGAGTGGGCTAACCGCTGAACGCTCCGCTCAACAAACCCGCGCCAATCGCGCCGACGCCAAAAATCATCCCGATGACCAGGCTGATGATGAAGCCCACAACCCAGCCAATGGCGACCGTGGCAATCGTCTTGCCGGTATCCAGGTCCAGTCCTTCTTGAATCGCCAGAAAGCCGGTGTAGAGCGAAAATAACCAGGCCAACAGGGAGATGATGGACCCTAAACACGGAATGAACGAGAGAACATTCAACACCAGCGGGGCCTGCGCAAACCCGATCACGCGCAGCATCTCGCCGAGGGTGGCTTCGCCATGAAAGAGCGTCGTCCCCACGAAGTAGGTCACAGCGGCCCAAACCACCCAGCTGATGAAGGCGGAAACGATAGCGACTAAGAAAGCAGACACGAAACTGGTGCCGCTTATGAGTGCTCCGATCCCGCCACCAATCGCCGACAGCACCGCGACAATCGCCACCACCATCGCGGCCTGCGACATCGCCGTTTCATCGGCCTCGACTTCAGCATAAACGCTCTTGTCCAACTTGATCACACGCAGAATTCGATCTAGCATTGCTTTGCTCCTTTCAGATATGATAAACGACTGGATTTTGTAAAGCTTGTAACGACCAAGCCTATGTATCTATACGTAATAGTTCGAAAATAGTATCACTATACTTTCCGCTAAAGTGTGTTTTTAGGCTATTTTCGATGTTATTGTCAGTTTTTGTATGCCATACCTAGTATTTTGATGATCCAAAGACACTATATGCAGTGGTGTTTTAAGTTAGCGGAAACTAAAGTATCATGAAAAACGAGTTATCCATATTCCACAGTGGAATCTCTGGCGGAAAACTGCCGAAAGTTTTCCACAGCTCTCACACCCGCTACTATAGGGGGTTCAGCCCCGTACTACCCCAATAGGTGGGAACATCGAAAGTTGCTCATCTCCCCGAAAGCGACTCAACCGTGCGAAACTGTGGATAACTATAGGGTTTTCGGTGGAAAACTATACGTTTTAGGGGAAAACTTCTTGCGGTTTGCAGGCAAAAAACCTATGCTTGCTGAGAACGACTCTCACACACAGTGCGATAAGGCATCCTGTGCTTCCCCCCTGAGTACACGAATTCTCCACGTTTTCCCCAACCCTACAATCCGACAAACAGAATAGCTAGAAACGACGCGTGCCCTGACCGCGATATGTAGGGGCAGTCAACACTTATCCCCACAATCCCCATCCCTACTACGACCACTACATCCTATATCTTCATTATTCTTGAAAACTAAAATAATGAAAGTTGCTCTACATCCGGCGGCGGCGTAAATTCTTCTGGAATCACCTCCCCGTCCAAGAGGGCGCGCAGTCGGCTAAAATCGGCCTCGACGGTGCTGCGCAAGCTAGGTTGGTGCAGGGCTGCGGCGGGATGGTACATCGGGAAGTAGACCCGCCCGTTCACCTTGCGCGGCTGTCCGTGGACTACGGAAACCTTCTCGTCGGGGAACGCGCGATTCATCGAGTACCGTCCGAGGGTGACGATGACTTGCGGGTTGATGATTTCGATTTGTTGGTCCAGATACGGCGCGCACACGTCAACTTCCTCGATTTGCGGTTCGCGGTTCCCGGGCGGGCGGCATTTGATGACGTTCGTGATGTACACCACGCCGCGATCGATACCTGCTTTTTCCAGCAACTCGTTCAGAAACCGGCCCGCCGCGCCGACGAAGGGGATGCCCTGCTGGTCCTCGTGGAACCCGGGCGCTTCGCCGATGAACATCAACGTGGCGTTCACCGGCCCATCGCCGGGCACGGCGTGCGTGCGTCCCACGTAAAGCGGACAGAGCTTACACGCTCGAACTTGGTCGTGCAGGGCTTCCAGCGCCTGTTCTCGGTTGTTGACCATAGCTTCCCTCCTGAAAATAGTCGAAAGTTTTGAGAACGCTGTTGGTTATGCTGTGTATGTAGGATGGGGTTGGAACCGGTGTTCCAACAGAGCGCGACGTTGCTGCAAATAATTGGAATACGCCTGTCCTTCGACGTTAGCGCGCATGTAGTAGGCGTCTTCCCCGTCGGCGTAGTAGCCCCGCAACTGCGAAACGACGGCGAAGCCATACCTGGTGTAGAGGTTTTGCGCCGCGACGTTTGAAACACGTACTTCCAGCGCCACTGTGCGCGCGCCGCTGTGGACGGCCTGCTCCAACGCAGTGTGCAGCAGCAACTCGCCCAGCCCCCAACCGCGCCATTCTGGCCGCACCGCCAGCGTGCTGACGTGCCCGCTTCCCATTTCGATGCGCACCCCCACAAAACCTACGATTTGCGAGGCCAACGCCGCGCGCCGTTCCGCCCACGTGTGCGTGGGCATAGCGGGCGTCAGTTGCAGGACGAAGTAGTGCGCGTTGGGGTTGAAATACAGCTCTTGCACGTAGGCTGATTCCGGCCAGGGATCATGAAACACCAATCGGTCAATACTGGTGACCGTAGGGATGTCTTTGGCTTCCAAACCCCGAATCTTGAACGGCAACCCATTCTCGTTCATCGCGCATACAGAGGTTGGAGCAACGCCGGATCGTCGGTCTGCCCGGCGCGCAGGCGCGCCCAGGCCAGGTCCGCCAGGAATCCGGCCCGGCGTAGATGCAACGCCGGCGCAGGGATTGTAAGCTGTGTGTTCGCCGGCAAATCCGCCGCCTCGATCTCGCCCACGAGCAACGCCGGTTCGTCCATCTGGGCGAACAGCTCCGGCCACGTCCCCAGGAAGACCTCGGTTTCGGCGCGCCAGCCCTCGTCTCCCCAGCGATAACGGGCGACGCCGGCGCGTTGTCGCCCGGCGGCGAAGGCTGCGTACAGCGGGCGGGTATCGGCGGGCTGCGCCGCCGCGAGGATGTCCAGCGTGGGGACGCCGACCAGCGGCAGGTGTTGGGCGACGGCCAGCCCTTTCGCCAGCGCCACGCCGATGCGCACGCCGGTGTACGACCCCGGTCCGATGCAGACAGCCACGGCGGTTACAGAGGCGGGCGCACACCCGGACGCTTCGAGCATCTGCGCGATGCGCGCCGCGAGCGTCGTCGTGTGCCGGTTGACGGCCTCCCAGGTGCATTCGCTGCGCAGCGTTTGCCCGTCGTGCAGGGCGATGCTGGCGCGCGCGGTGGCGGTGTCGATGGCGAGTAACATCAGTATCCAGCCAGCTCCTTGCGTAGTTTTTCCTGGATGGCATGGTGATGGTTCCCGTTGGCGCGGAAAGTCAGCGAGCGCCGTTGCTCGTCCAGCGCACGCAGCGTTATCCACAGCGCCTCTGCCGGGAAAAGGTCCGCGGCGCGCTCCGCCCATTCCACCACACACACGGCATCCGGATCACCCAGCAATTCTGTCAGGCCCAGGTGTTCGGCCTCGGCCAGCGAGGCGATGCGGTACAGGTCGATGTGATAGAAATAGTCGGCGTCCTGGTTGTGGGTGTGGCGGCGGACGATGACGAACGTTGGACTGATGAGCGCCGTCGTTGCGCCCCAGCCAATGCCGATGCCCTGCGCCAGCACGGTTTTCCCTGATCCCAGATTTCCCTCCAGGGCGATGACATCTCCGCCAGAAAGCAACATCCCCAGCCGCGCGCCCACGCGGCGCGTCTGCTCCGGGCTGCGGCTGATGAATTCTATGGCGTCTGGACTCAGAATCGGCATAGTTTCATTATACTACAAAGGCGGCATCTTCCAAAAGTCATCTTCCGCCATCCGCTCCAACAATTGCCGCGCGGCAGCCTTCGCGCCGGGTTCGCTCTCCCCGGTCGGGCCGACGCACGAGGGACAGCCGTCCGCGCACGGGCACGTCTGCACGCGCTCCAACGTCGCTGCGACGAGTTGGGGCCATAAGTCCACCAGCCGTGGCGACAATCCCGCTCCACCCGGCACGCCGTCGAAGACGACAATCGCTGGCAAGCCGCTTTCCGCGTCGCGCGCTTCCACCGATGCGCCCAAATCGCCGGGATCGCACATCAAGAATACAGGCGCGATGTTGCGCAGCAAGTAGGAAAGGCCGCTCAGCGCCGTCCGCGCGCCGCGCGCCCGTTCGAGTTTGCGGTGGCACGGCGGGCAGACCGTGAGCAGGTTTTCCGACGCGTGCGCCAGACGCAGCGCCTGCTGGCGTGGATATTGCGCCAGAAATGAGCGCAAGCTGGTGAGATGATGCACGTCCAGGGGATGCCCGGGTTGCGCCGCCGCGCCGCATACGCGACAGCGTTGGCCGTCGCGGGCGAGGATGGCTTCGCGGACCGGCGGCCAATCCGGGCCGTAATCCAGCGGGGCCAACAACACGCCGGCCTCCGCCAGGTCTTCCACCAACGCCGAGGGCAGCGTCAACCGGAACGCTTCCGTCTCCATCACCTGCTCCGGCAAGTCGATCTCGCCCCAGCCGAGCGTTTCGTGCGTGCCCTGTTGCACCCGGCGATAGGCCGCCGGTTTGATGTGTACACGCACTTCCTCGTCGGTCAACTGCGGGGTGGCGTCCAGTGCGCCGACCGTCCGGCGCGTGTTCAACCGCTCCACCTGCATCGAGGCTGAGGCGATGGTGTAGTAGTCCAGCTCGCCTGGGCGAGCCAGTGCGATGCCCTGCTCCCAATCCAGCGACTCGATCAGGTACATCTCGCCGCTGTGCAGGTAAACCGCGCCTTCGTGGACGAGGCCCGGCGCGCTGGGGCGGTCTATCGTGCCAATCACCTCCCCCGCAGTAGATTGAATCACGACGTTGTCCGCGGTGGCCGAACGCAGCGAGAGTCCCTGAGCGGGATACGTCTCTCCGACCCACGTGAAGCGCCCGTTGCGCTCGTGCAGCACGTCCTCTGCGCTGAGAGCGGTCAGCAGCGCGCCAACGTTTTGCGCCTTGCCGAAAGGCTCATCCTGCTCGAAGGGCAGCTCGAATGCCGCACAGGTGAGGTGTGCGGCGAGCAGGCTCAACGTGTCGGGGTTCACCCGCGCCTCTTCCGGCGAGCGCCCGAAGAAGTACTCCGGGTGCGAAATCAAGTACTGGTCCAGCGGCGAGGGCGTAGCGATGAGGACGGAGAGCGACGCCCCCGCCCGCCGTCCGGCGCGGCCCATCTGCTGGCGTGTTGCGGCGATGGTGCCGGGATAGCCGACCAGAATCGAAGCGTCGAGCGCGCCGATGTCGATGCCCAATTCCAGCGCGTTGGTGGCGACGACGACGCGCGTTTTGCCCTCGCGCAGGTCGCGTTCGATGGCGCGACGTTCTTGCGGCAGATAGCCGCCGCGATAGCCCTGGATGACGTTTGGGGCAAACCCGGCGCTGGCGGCGCGTTCGCGCAGTTCGCGCAGCAGCATCTCCACCGTCATCCGCGCGCGGGCGAAGAGGATCGTCTGCACGCCGGCCTGGAGCAGCTTCAACGCCAATTTGATCGCTTCGCCGGACGCGCTGGCCCGCAGGCCGAGATCGGGGTTGAGCAGCGGCGGGTTGTAGAAGATGACGTGGCGCTGTCCGTAAGGCGCGCCGTCCTCTTCCACGGCGACGACCGGGTCTTCCCACACCGCTTCGGCCAGCTCGCGCGCGTTGGCGATGGTGGCGGATGCGGACACGAACTGCGGTTCCGCGCCGTAGAAACGCGCCACGCGGCGGGCGCGCCGCAGCACGTTGGCGACGTGGCTGCCGAAAATGCCCCGGTAGGTGTGCAGCTCGTCGAGCACGACGTAGCGCAGCCCGCTGAAAAAGCGCATCCAGCGGGTGTGGTGCGGCAGGATGCCCAGGTGCAGCATATCGGGATTGGAGACGATGATGCGCGCTTCGTTGCGGATGGCGGCGCGGTGGCGTTGCGGCGTGTCGCCGTCGTAGGGACGCAAGTTCAGCGGAGCTTGTAATGCGCCGATCCACTGCTCCATAGCCGTGATCTGGTCGTGGGCCAGTGCCTTGGTGGGGAAGAGCAGCAGCGCCGTGGCGGTTGGATCGCGCAGCAGTGTGTTGAGCAGCGGCAGTGTGTAGCCGAGCGTCTTGCCGGACGCCGTCCCGGTGGCGAGGATAACGTTCTCACCGCGCAGCGCAGTTACGATAGCGCGTGTTTGATGGGTGTACGGCGCGTCAATCCCCAGTCCACGCCCGACCTCGGTGATGCGCGGGTTGAGGTCGGCAGGCCACGCCGTCGTATCCGCACCTTTTGTAGGTAGCGTTCGCCAGGCGGTTACATTGCGGATGAAGTTCCCATCCGCGCGTAGTGCTGTCGTTAATGTTTCTATGGACATCGCTATCAGCTTTCAGCAGTCAGCTTTCAGCAATTAGTTATCAGCTTTCAGCAGGTTTCTGGCTGACGGCTGATAGCTGACGGCTAATAACTATCTTCTACTCATCTCCTCATACACTTCCTGGTAATACAACACGCTTTCCACCGGCGTATTGGCGGGG
>JAKJAB010000005.1:0-4345 GCA_022707725.1 Chloroflexota bacterium
TTCGTCCCGTAGGGACGTCTGACTGTCGGCAGGTGCTTTAGCGCCTGCTGAGTGGGAGATGCTCTTATGCGTCCTGTAGGGACGCCTGAAGCATTGAAGTAAGGTTATCTTCGGAGTGGTACGATGCGTGCAGATCGTCTATTATCCCTGTTGATGTTGTTGCAGACGCGCGGCAAGATGTCCGCTCGTGCGCTGGCGGCGGAACTCGAAGTGACCGAGCGCACGATCTACCGCGATATCGAGGCGCTGGAAATGGCGGGTGTCCCCATTTACGCCGAACCGGGGCGCGACGGCGGCTACGGCCTGGTGGATCGCTACCGCACCAGTCTCACCGGACTTTCGGAAGGCGAGGTGCGGGCGCTGTTTATGCTCAGTATCCCCGCGCCGCTGGCCGAACTGGGCGTGACGCAGGCGTTGAAAGCGGCGTTGCTCAAGCTCACCGCCGCGCTGCCCGACGCCCGGCGCGGCGACGAGGCGCACGTGCGTGACCGTTTCTACCTGGATGCGGTGGGTTGGGAGCACGATGGCGGCCCGACGCCGCACCTGCGCGTTATCCACGAGGCCGTGTGGCAGGATCGCCGGTTGGTGGTGAAGTACCGGCCCATTTTCTCCGCAGAAATCGAGCAGACGGTAGACCCCTACGGTCTGGTGGTGAAGGCCGGGGAATGGCATCTGGTCTTCGCCCACCGCGACCGCATCCGCGCGCGGCGGGTGAGCGAATTCATGGACGTGCGCTTGACCGGCGAACCTTTCGCGCGCCCGCCGGATTTTGCGCTGGAGGCGTTCTGGAAAACGTGGTGCGCCGAGCGCGCCGAACGGCAGCAGCAGTTCCACGTGCGGGTGCGCGTCGCGCCGGGCGCACGCGATTGGCTGGCGTATTACCTGGGCAGTCGCGCCCGTGACGCGCTGGCGCACGCTGGCCCGCCGGACGTGGAGGGGTGGTTCACGCTCGATCTTACCTTCGACATGCTCGAGACGGCCCGCGCGCGTTTGTTGCCCCTCGGCGGCGCGGTGGAGGTGCTGGGACCGGACGCGCTGCGGTTGAGCATGGCCGATTTTGCGGCGCAGGTGACGCGGCTATATCGCCCGACGGCTTGAGCTGGGACGCAGATTTTCGCTGATGTACGCAGATGATTTTTTCGAAGATCGGCGTTTACCTGCGTCCCTATCTTGTTATCGATGAAGGGTGTCGCACTTCAGCGTCTTGGAAACAGCCGCAGCTAAAATGGGATCTACCTGTATCGACGCGGTTGTGGGTTCTTTGTCGCGTCTTTTCCCCTCAAGTTCTCTAGCAGCTTCGACCAACCATTTGACCGCCATATCGACGGGAATTTTGCTCGTATCGATCAGCAGATCAAAGGTGCTGCAAACGTCCCACTGGATGTTGTAAAACGATTTGACGAAGGTTGAGCGCACTTCATCGCCATGCCTGACAATGGCCTCTGCCTCATCCCGTGTGATCTTTCTTCGCTGCATCATCTGTTCGATCCTGAATGTGCGTGGCGCCTGGATGCGCACGTTCAGGACGTCGGTATAACCTTCGAACAAGAAGAACCCACTTCGCCCCAGGATCACCACATTGCCGTGCTGGGCCACGGCGCGCATGACCCTGTTCAGCATGGAGACCATCATTTCCCGGCGTTCTTCCTTCTGCGCATCGAATTTCTCCCAAAAGCTGGGGATGCTGTCATATTCTGCACCGAATTCGACGAGTCCGTATTGGCTAAGCACGGCTTCGATGAAGGCTTTGTCCACATAATGGTAGCCCAGCGTTTGCGCCGCTTTCTCGGCGATATCGTCACCTCGACTGCCCAATTTTCTGGAAATTGTGATCACGGCCATGGTTACACCTCCTGCTTGAATTGCGTTCTTGAAGAAAAGGGGGTATTTACACTTTGCGTTAGCTTCCCTTAATTCAATAGTATTTTATTTGCACGTAAAAGTCAATACTGATGTCCGTGTTCACAAAATCCTGTATCTTTACTGGTGGGTTCGGGATTCCACCCCCCGTCTGGAATAATCCTGCGGAGTCTGTTAGGGGCGGAACTTTATATGCGCGCGTGATTGGCTGGCGTTTTTCCTGACGTCAGCAGATTTCTTCCCGTTCTTCACTGGTGAAAAACAGATGCTGCCACATTTCCGTTTGTTCTTCGACCGGATGAATGGCTAATTGCTCCTCGGTTGTCTCCCGATCCTTTAAGGCCTTTTCTTTCATGCGCGCCAATTACTCTGGAACGCCGGATCCATCGACGAGATGCTTGATGCGGTCAAAGAGTCCTCTGTTGCCGTATAAGAACTCGCTCTCGTGCAAAATCTTGCACGCGACCATGTGCCGGAAACTGTCGAACTGCAATTGGGCCATGACTTTGGCAATATCTTTGATAATGTAATCGATCTCTTCGCGGATTTGTGGAAGCACGAGCATGGTCCACTTTTCCCGGTACAGTGCCTCGTCGAGCAGTTGATGCTCCGCCGGGGTTAGATGCTCGTCTGAGACGATGACCACGTCCAGGTCGGAACCGCGTACAAGCCGGCCCGTGCTTGGCTCGGGCCGCTCGACGGTGTGTGCCATGCCGTAGGTCACATCTCGGGCGATCATACAGCAAAGATGGGCCTGCAATCGCTCCCGGTTGGGATTCGACTCGATGACCCGTTGCATCACGTCCCGCATGAACTCGCGTTTGTATTGGCTGACGTGCATAGCCTCCTGTTGCAGAGTCAGACAGCGTTCGGCAATTGCTTCCATTTGCTGATTCGTGCCGATGATAGTGTAGGTGAGGAATTCGCGGCGGATGGAAGGAAAGAGACGTGCATATCCCTCGACTTTTTTATCGAGACGCAAGTAACGGCAACCGGCGTGTTGCATCACAACGCCGGATTGTCGGCGACAGGCTTGCCAGAGGGGAAAGACCTCAATGCCGGCCAGAGCCAGCAGTTCGGCGCCCGTGCAGGGTCCGTGTGCGGTCAGAAGGGCGTTTATGCTCAATACAACAGAGTGTGGTATTGCGCTTTGACGCGCTCAACATGACGGTAATAGTCGATGCGCGACAGTTTTGCTGCGACCTCTTCGTCGAGAATCACAGTTGTGTTTCCCGGATATAACTGAATGGCGGACGCCGTTACTTGTGCCGTTACCGGCCCTTCCAATGCCCGAGCCACGATCTCCGCCTTTCCACTGCCGGAGGCGAGCATGACGATTCGCCGTGCTTCCAGAATGGTCCCGATGCCCATCGTGATGGCAAAGTGGGGCATCTCTTCCCGCCGCCCGCCCGCTTTGCTGTAGAACAACGCCCAGTTGTCGTCCAACGTCTGTTGGGTCAGCGTGACGACTTGTGTTCGTGAGGCCAAAGACGTCCCCGGTTCATTGAATCCCCAGTGACCGTTACCACCGATGCCCAGAAGTTGCAGGTCAATGCCGCCAGCCTGACGAATTGCGTCCTCGTACTGAGCGCAATATGCTTCTGGCGTCTTCGTCCACCCGTCCGGTACGTGGGTCTGCTCGAGCGGGATTTCGATCCCCTTGAACAGTTCCTCCCACATAAAGCGCGCGTAACTTTGATCCTGAGCGTATGGCTTGGACAAATCCTTGCCAATCCCCAGGTATTCGTCCAGATTGAAAGTCGTGATACCTGAAAAATCCAATCCTTCCTCGCGATGCATACGCACAAGTTCTTTATACGTCCCGATGGGGGTTGACCCCGTCGGCAGGCCCAAAACTGCGTTTGGTTTCTCTCGTACCAGTGCAGCAATGATTCTCGCAGCGCATAGGCTCATGTCCTTATAGTTGTTCCTGATCAACACATCCATTTTGGCTTCTCCTTTGGTAGCATTTGTATAGATTTCAACGGGTTCCGCGTCGTCCTGAAATTACTTCTAATGCCTTGAGCCAGGCTTCGCCGTCAGCAGAATCCGCGCGCCAGCTTTACCTCCGCGCGGAGTTGTGAATAGTGGCTATCCATTTGAGCGACAACGGTCAATGCCTGGTGAGCCTCATTGCTTATCGCTGGTCATTGTAGCTTTATCCGTTCAAAGGGCAAATCTTTCTACAACAGAAGCGTGTCTGACTGTTTGCTTGCACTGTACGTGAAACTGGATATACTGTATTCAATTACTTGCATATAGCGACTATTATGAGGCGTACCATAACACAGAAGACGAAGGTACTTGACCAAACCAAACAAAACCGTTTTGTTCTCGCACTCAGCCTTACCGGTTTGATCTTTCTGGCCGAATTGCTCGGCGGACTGTGGACTGGCAGTCTGGCGCTGCTGGCCGACGCGGCGCACGTGTTTATGGATGCGTTTGCGTTGGGATTGAGTTACCTGGCGTTGCGTGCGGCAGCTTT
>JAKJAB010000005.1:4355-30537 GCA_022707725.1 Chloroflexota bacterium
CCGCCACACCTACGGCTATCATCGCCTGCAAATTCTGGCTGCACTCACCAACGGCATCACGCTGCTGCTTGTGGCGTTCGAGATTCTTCGTGAAGCATGGGAACGCTGGCAGGAGCCACGGCTTATTCAGGCCGGGCCGATGCTTGTCATTGCGGTTGTGGGCTTGATCGTCAACATCATCGTCGCCTATGTGCTGCGCGAGCACGACCACGACGACGTAAATATGCGCTCGGCCTTCTTGCACGTCCTCAGCGACACATTGGCCTCCGTCGGCGTCATCGGCGCGGGCGTGCTTATCCTTTTCACCGGCTGGACGTGGCTCGACCCGCTGGTCAGCGCGTTGATTGGCCTGTTGATTATGATCAGTGCGGGCCGACTGCTCAAGGAGACCGTCCACATCCTCGTCGAGGGGATGCCCAACGGGATGACGGCATCCGCCGTAGCCGATGCCATGCGCACGACGCCCGGCGTCCGCGAAGTTCACGACCTGCACGTGTGGACGGTGTCCCCCGGCTACGTGGCCCTCAGCGCCCATGTGCTACTGGCCGATCAGGCGTTGAGCCAGACGACGGATATGATGACCGCGTTGAAACGCACGCTGCGCGAGCAGTTCGGCATCGAGCACACGACGATTCAGTTCGAGTGTACGGCCTGTGAACAGGGTATATGTTTACCGGCGATGGGCGCGCCGCGCACATCGCAATTTGTGACAGTTCCTGTGGAGATCCCGCTTGATAAAGCATAACTCTGGTTGATCCCCGACGGGCGCGGAAAACCTTTCGGGTTTGTGGACTGGCCCCGGCAGGGAAAACCTCGTCGGTGCGTTGTGCGAGGCGGGATTGGCGTAGCTGGCTGATTCTGCATAGACTGTGCATCATTTCTTCATCATTTCTTCACAAACCTCGGCTATACTGTAAGCATAGTAAAATTTCACCCTTAGGAGGTTTGAGATGTTGAAGAAAAGTCTGATGATTGTACTGTTGGTGGCGAGTGTGTTGTTGATTTTCCCACTGGTGGTGAGCGCGCAGCAGGGGCAGCCCCCGGCGCAAGCCCCTCAGTATGGCGGGGGATACGGGCGTCGCGGCGGCGGTTGGATGGGCGGCGGCGTGTCGTTGGTTGAGGCCACGGCGGAAGCTACCGGCCTGACCGTGGAAGAAGTGGTCGCTGCATTGCAAGGCGGCCAGAGCTATGCCGATATCGCGTCTGGCGCAGGTGTGACGCTTGAGGCAATTGCGGGTGTTGCCGTCGCTCAGCGTGCCGAGGCGCTCAAGCAGGCAGTCGCTGATGGACGCTTCACCCAGGAGCAGGCCGATACGATGCTGGCCTCGATGAAGACGCATCTGCTCGAGCAACTGAACACCGAATGGACGTCCGGCGGCGCGGGTAATCCTTCTGGTCAGGGAATGCCGCGCGGTCGCGGTGGGATGCGCGGAGGGCGGGGCGTTCGCCCAAACTACAATCCCGCAACCTGTCCGCAGGCGTAGCAAAGGGAAAGTTATCGAATCGGGGTGAGTTATACTCACCTCGATTTTTTTTGTTGGCAGATCAAGCCGATGGCGTAGATTCTGCTTCGCGCGCGCGGAGTACAGCCGGAATGCCGATCAACGCCAGTGGGGCAAACAGCGCCAGCATAATCGTCAGCCCCATACCGATGGCAGCGAAGATAAATCCCAGCGATGAGCTGGCCGTGCCGATCACCATGCCCCCGATGGACATTACCGCGTTGAGGTTCCACAATGCGTGGAACAGCATAGCGATCCCGTAGGCAAGCGGCAGCATCCAGCGGCGTTTGCGCCAGAAGAAGCCCCACCCCAGGCCGATGATGCCGCTGGTTAGCATATGCATGGCGGAAGCCAACGCGCGTATGCTCATGCCACCCAACCAGCCTCCCACTTCGCCCAGACCGTTTGCTCCGTTGGTGATACTTTCGACGATGGCGAAACCCAGCCCACACGCTGCTCCCCAGAGAAACGCCTGTGTCAGCCCGGGCCGGTGCCAGAAGCCCATCACACCCATCACGAGCGTTTTCCCCACCTCTTCGACGAGTGGCGCGATGACGACAAACACCAGGAAGAGCATCACCAGCACGAGGGGAGAGGCGATAGCCTCCAACATCTGCTCCATATCTGTCGGCGGCACCAACCGCCATTGCTCAACCAGGGCGCCCATACGGTTGATTTCCGCCGCACCGCCTGGCAATAACAGGGCGACGAGCGCCACTCCAATGGCGCTGATCACGAAACCGATAATTTCCACCGGCAGGGCCATCGCGATGGAGGTTGCACCACTGCCTATCGCCGCTATCAGTTCCCGAAAGGTCAACGCACGATAGCGTCCGGCGGCCAGCGTGATCAGGTTCAGCCAGAGAAAGGCCGGCAGTGCGGCCAGTCCCAGATGAAGCGGGGCAAAGATGGGGCGCTGGTGCCATTCTTCCGGTGTCAGTAACGCGACGCCAGCGAAGCCAATAATCAAGATCAGACACACGGCCCATCCCTGGCGGGCGTAAGCCAGTGGGGAGGGCAGGCGTTGCCGCGCGGGCCATCCTGCCCATAACAATCCCAACCCCAGCAGGAAACCGACAATGCTCAGACTCGTCAAGATCATTGTCATGGCATCTTCCACGGCCTGCGGCAGGATAAAGGCCAGCGCTGCCGCCAGGACGCTGCCGACCATAATGGCGGCGCCGGTTATCGCAGTGAGAATCGATAGGGCTGGAGTAAGGGGTTTTTCCATAGGACTTGCCTGATCAAAACGGTAATGGTAACAGCAACGGATGGGGCGAAAGCCCCATCCGTATAGGTGGCATCGATCGCGCTACTTTTCGGTAATTTCAACGCTTTGGAGCACGTCTGGTTTGGGCGCAGTGGGATCGCGCGGCATAGCGCGCGCCAGCTTATCCAGAACATCCATCCCCTCGATAACGCGCCCAATCTGCGTGAATTGTCCATCAAGCTGCGCCGCCTCTGTCCCTAAGGTGATGAAAAACTGGCCGTTAGGGAGCGCGCCGACAGTGCCGACTTCGCTGAAGGTGCTTTGCTTCTCGCCGTCACAGTAGTAACCGGGATAGCCGTAACTGGTATTGCTTGGATCACCGGTAAGTGCAACAAAATTATCACGCACATAGAAAAATTCAGAACCGTCATACCACTGTTGCTGCGCCAGGAAGACGAAGCTGTTGACATGCGTCGGCGCGAGCGCCCCCGACAGTTCCAACACAATATCACCTTGGGTGGTTTTCAGGGTGGCCTGATAGGTCTGTGCCTCGGCCACCGTCACAGTCGGCGGCGCATCGAAGAGGGTGAAGTTGCCCTGCTTCATCTTCGCCACGGCAAGGTAATAGACCAGTTCGTCATACGAAGAGATCTCCGGCTTGAAGTAGACGCCGTTGATGCTGATGATGAAGGTAGGCGTGGCGAAGTCCAGGCCTAGATTGCCGAATTCTTCGACTTGCGCCTCAACCTTCGCTTTGTAAGTTCCTTTCTCCAGATCACTGCTGAAGCGTTCGACATCCAATCCCAGTTCCTGGGCGAATTTGGCAAATTCTGCCGGTGCTCCTTCCAGTGAGAGGGCGATCCATTCGGTCGTCGTCTCTCCATTTTGCATAGCGATGTACCCCTTGATCGCCCGGTCAAAGAGTAGGGAGTACATTTCCCAGAATTTCCCTTGCGCGCCTGCGGCTTCGGCGGCTTCCGCAGCCAGATAGGCTTTGTCGTGCAGGCTTTCCAGCGGCAGGTGACGGAAGACCAGGCGAATGCCGGGCGTCGTCTCCAGCACCGATTCGATGGCAGGCGTCGCTCCGGCACAAGCCGGGCACTGGAAGTCGGAATATTCCACGATGGTCATATAGGCATCTGCGGCGCTGGCCCCCTTACTCCAATCACTGTCGCTGATGGTGATGGGCAGCCCGGTGGCAGGCAGCTCCGGCAGAGGATTGGCTTTACAGTACCCCGGCTGGTTTGGATCCACGGTCGGAGCCGTGACGGGAACCGCAGTGGGTACTGGTGTTGATGTTGGTGTAGGCGTTGGTTCGGGGGTAGATTTCGGCCCACATCCCCCTAAAACAAGAATGGCCAACAGTGTGGCCGATAAAATCCATTTCATTCTTCCCATTGTATTTCTCCTATTGTGGATTCGTCTTTAGTTCGTTAGGTTAGTCGTCGGGTGCATAGGCTGCACTTCCGGCGCTTATCGTCTTCCTCTGAATTTAGTAGATATTATACCACTAAATTTTATTTTTTATCGTTTGGGGGCCAGAACGGGGGGCGTTCCATACGCCACAGGCCATAAAGTCCGATGATCCCGGTGAGTGCGCCCATCAAGTACCCCTCCAACACCGTCGCACGGGTGAGGAAGATGGCGACCAGTCCTGCGCTGAAAGCCACACCGTATAGCACCAACACGGCTTCGCGGCGTGTCAGTCCCGCGTAGGTGAGGCGATGTGAGGTGTGATCAAGGCCCGGTGTTGTCAGAGGATTGAGGCCGCGCTTGAGGCGCGAAATCGTGACCAATGTGGTGTCGAAAATCGGCACGGCTAACACCAATATGGGGACCATCCAGGTGACGATGGGGGTGTTTAAGGGGAAGTCCACCTTGATTCCGATGGCAGCCAACACAAATCCCAAAAAGAGGGCGCCAGAATCGCCCATAAAGATTGTCGCCGGAGTCCAGTTGTAGATGAGGAAACCGATGCACGCCGCCATCACTGCCACCGACAGCGCGCCGACCAGATACTGCCCCGTGAAGGCGCACATCAACGCAAAGTGCGCAGCAGCGATGGCGGCGATTCCGCCCGATAACCCATCCATATTGTCCAACAGGTTGATGGCATTGGTGATCCCCACCACCCATAGCGCGGTCGCCGTCAGATTGAGCAGGGGATGCGGCAAAATGTTGATGGAGACGCCGGTGATGACCAACAGGCTCAGGGCGATGAATTGCCCGATGAGTTTGACACTGGCGGGCAGCGAAAACCGATCGTCCCACAGCCCCATGAACGACATCAACGCTGCGCCGATCAAGATGCCGGCCAGTTGGCTGACGTTGTACTGTTCACCCAACAGCAGCGTCACGATCAACGTGCTCAGAAAGATGGCGACGCCTCCCAGCCGTGGGGTAGGAATCGTGTGGACTTTGCGGGTCGGGTCAGGCTTGTCGATGGTATTGAGGCGCAATCCCAATTTGCGCGCCAGCGGCGTCCCGGCGACGGCGAGGAGTAAAACCCCGACAAAGACCACAATGTAGGTGCGCATCCGTGACCTCTCAGGGCTGTTGCGGCGTTTCGGTCGGCGCGGCCTGGCCCTGCAATTGGGCGATAAGCTGCTGTATGGCTTCTTTTTGCGCTTCAGGTGCGGCTTGCAACGAGAGCGTCGCGGTTTGTAAAGCAGCTTCTAACTGCCCCAGGTTGTAATAGGCGATGGCCTGCACGCGGTAGATGTCCCACAACTCGCTCGATTCCGGGCATTTCTCCACGGCCTCATCCAGAGATGTGATCGTATCTACCCACAGCCCTTGTTGCGCCTGCAACGTGCCAAGCACCCGGCGCACCATGCAGTTGTTGGTGATTTCCAGTGATTTTTGGTACGCTTCGACGGCGCCCGGCAGATCGCCCTGCGAAGAGCGGATGTCGCCAAGCAACATCCAGGTTTGCTCGAAGCCCTCATCCACTTGCAGCGATGTGGAGATCGTCTGGCGGAATTTCAGGTCGTCGCCCATGTCGATTGCGTAAAGCTGCGCCAGCTCATTCCAAATGATGGGGTTGTTGGGACTGAGCGTCAACGCGATTTTGTAATTTTCCTCTGCTTGCTGCAATAGCCTCTCATATTGGGTTGCTAACGTTGTCTGTTGTGCGGCGGTCAGGCCCTCGGTTTGCATTTCGCTGGCGATGCGCGCCGCCCACGATTTGTAGAAGCGTGCCAGGTTTGCGCTGTGGTCGGTATTGAGGGGGTTGATCTTGCGCGCGTGGTTGAGTATTTCCTCGGTCTTGAGGAAGATCGATTCGCGTTGCTCCGGCTCTGTTTCGGCCGGGAGGCCCTGCGCCAGTTCCAGATAGGCTTTGCCCAGGAAGAGATTGTAGTAGTCTTCGCGTGGGGCGTACTCCAGCGCCTTTTCATAGTGAGCAATGCCGATCTGTTTCTCATTGGCGTTGTTGCTGCCGGCAAACACCCCGCCCTGTTTGTAAATGATGTCCGCGCGTATCAGATTGTATCCGGCAGGGGTGATGAGTGCGACAATGCTTATCGCCAGCAGGGCGATGAAGATCAACGGACTCCAGATCTCCCCCACCTGACGAGGGAGTGGCTCTTCCCAGAGCAGCGCCAGTCCGGTCAGCGCCATCAGGGTGAAAATCAGGCTGTAATAGCGTATCATAAGGGCAGCCAACTGGTTGGCGATGCCAACAATCCCGCTGATGAGGCTCTCCAGTGAGGTTTGATTGATTTTTGTGCCCGCCACAGTCAGGTTGGCCTGATGCGCAGCCAGAACACTCCCAAAAATTAACAGCCCCATCAGCGAGATGACCGCGTAAACGGCAATCGCTGTGCCCCAGCGGGTGCCACGTTCCTCGGCGAACAGCCCCTCGCGGTCGAACTCGCTCAGCCCAACTACGCCCAAAAGTGCCCACGTAAAGATGAAGATCATCAGTGCGCCATAAGCTTTGGTTTTCTCCGGTTGGTATTTCGTTGTCAGTGAGTTGGCGAAGATTTCACCGGCGCTCGTCAGTCGCTCTGGATTGTTGATAAAGTCGAAGGCTAGCGTCCCCAGCAGGAACGTTGCCAAAAAGCTCAGGGCCAAGACCGCCGCAAGCCATGCCGGCAGCCCGGTCTGTTTGCGGCGTGCGCGCGTGGTGCGCTGCCGGCGTTTGATCTGCGCCTCGGACAACGGCGTCTGCACCATTTCCCCCGGCATAGGGGCAATGTTTGGCACCCACTCTAAACCAAGGACGACCAGCAGTCCGGCAAACGTCCAGAACATGGTGCGGGTCGAAGCGATGGCGATCCCGAAGTTGATTTCCACGAAATGCACAATCACCCCGGCCAGCAGACCGATGATTAGCAGGGTGTTCGGATGTAGTAATGGATTTTCGATTTTGGATTTTCGGTTTTGGATTTCAAACTGTGGATCGGCGGACAGTTGTTGTTCGTCTTGCATTGTATTTGTAGCGCGTGCGGTGAATTGGGCACGGAAAGCATCTACCGTGATGTAGATCATCGTGCCAACCAAAACGCCTAGCGGAATCGCCACGGCGAAGAGGTATGCGCCTTCCAAACGCCACGCGATGAAGAACAAAACAATGGCGGATACTACCATCGATCCGATGTACAACCAAAGTTGTCCGCGGGTTTTAAGCAATCCCAGCCATCGCAATCCCCAATAGAAAAAGCTGACAAATGTGAACAGGTATACCGCTAGGCCCAGGACTCCGGTAATGATGATCGAATCCAGTGTCTCGTTGTGCGAACGATCCGGTGAGGCCGTACGGGATTCGTAGTGTCCCAGTTCGGCCGGGTAGAAGGAGTTGTAGGCCACGTACATCGATTCCGGGCCATAGCCGATCAGTGGGCGGAGGAAGTTCAACGCATCCTGGCTGCCGTCCGGAAATTTGATCGGCGCGTGCGGCTTGATCAATTCCACCGCGCCTTGCCAGATCAATCCACGCACTTTTCCCGTGCCGCTTTGCAGTTCGGTGATCGTCGTCAAACGGTACAGTTGTTCGACTTTACGCACCTGGGTTTGTACTGGCCCGGGGATGTTGAACAGCAGCAGTAACGCCGCTGCCGCCAGCCCCACCGTTCCCCATCCAATCCACAGCCAGCGCCAGCCTTTGCGTTCGACGATGCAGTAGAGCCACGCGCCGCCGAAGACCAACACGGCCAATCCCCCGCCTACGTAAATCCCCGCGTTGCCCTTGAACAGCCACACCGCCAGCCCCGCCAGCCCCCCGGCGAGAGCGGTTGCTCCCAGGCCAAAGCCCGCCCCTTTCAGGATATCCATCCCTGTCTCAGCCCGATCCGATTTTTCACTCCGCTGCCGCCACGATACCGAGCCACGGACCGCGACTTTGGGAGTACCAGATTGTGAGCAACTGCACGGCAATGATGAAAATGTAACCCGAAGCGCGCAGGATATCGCTCACACGCACGTCTTCACGGCTCAAGATGTCATTGAAACTCTGGATGATGCGCGTCGCCGTCAGTGGAACAATCATGATGAGATAGGCGGCCACGAAAATGGCGTTACCCATATTCGAGGCCACGCGCGAGGTGACATCCCCGGCCCAAGGCAGTGGATCGAGGCCGTTGTGTTGGATGATGCCGTAGAGCGAAATCGGCAAGCTGTTGAGAATGAGCACGGTCACCAGCCGCGCCAGTTGCGGGCGCGTGCGTAAACTGGTGACGATGGCAAAGAAGAGTACCAGATAGCCAAACAACGTGTACGTTCCTTGCAAGCGTTGGTAAGAGCCGACAAAGCTGGTGTACTGCACCAACGAGAAGATGGAGCTGATCAGATAAATCCCCATCGTCGCCAGCGCAGGTAGCACCATCGGTGTGCGCCAGGAAAAGCGCAGCGGCTTTTGCTTGCGCATGATCTCCTCGAACAGGCGTACCAGCCACAACACGGCCATCACGGTCGCCAGGATGCGTAACGTGGTCAATTTATCGGGTTCGAAAACCCGACTGGAATAGACGTTGAAGAAGACCGGGGTAATGGTCACGCCGATCAGCCAACCGGCTTCCAGAGCGCGGTCGCAGAACGCACTAAAACGGGATGATGGCGCAGCGCTATGCGCCGTTGAATCAGGCGTCGTTAAGCTATGCATCACGATGCTCCTTGAACCACAGAATCGTCTGACGTAAGCCCTCTTCAAAAGAGGTTGTTGCCCGGAAACCGAGTATTTCTGCTGCGCGTGTGACGTTTGGCAGCCTCCGGGGTGTATCTTCAAAAGCCGTGCCGTAAGCCTGTGCGTAAGGCACGTGGACGATATCCACGTCTGCGCCTACGCTCTCCCGAATCTGGGCGGCCAATTCGTTCATGGTGATTTCGCGTGGATTGCCGATGTTGAACGCCTGTCCCGCGCTCTTGGGGGTTTCCATCGCTGCGATGGTACCGCGTACAGTATCGGCGACGAAAGTGAACGCGCGCGTTTGCTGTCCATCCCCATAGACCGTGAGCGCCTGACCATCGAGCGCCTGGTTGATGAACCGGGCGATAACGCTGCCATACCCGCGCGGATCCAGCCGTGGCCCAAAAGCATTGAAGTAGCGGACGGCGGTCGCCGGCAGTTCTTCCTGGCGGTAGTACGCGAAAGCCAGGTGTTCATCCAACAACTTGGAGACGGCATACGACCAGCGCGGCACAGACGTTGGCCCGATCACCGTCACATCCTCTTCGGCGAACGGCACACCGGCTGATTTGCCGTAAATCTCCGAACTGGAGGCCAGCACTACCCTACACCGGCGTGCACAGGCTGTTTCCAGAATCGTCTCTGTTCCCCTGACGTTGACCTGCATCCCGCGCAGGGGATCCTCGACCACGTATTTCACGCCGACGACGGCCGCCAGGTGGTAGATGCCATCCACCTGGGCGACGAGTTGTGTGACCAATGTCTTGTCGAGGATGGAGCCTTGGACGAAGTGAAAGTAGGGGTGGGTGAGATTGTGGGCGAAGTTCTGCGGCTTGCCGACCGACAGATCATCCAGCACGGTGACGGCATGGCCTGCTTCCAGCAACGCATCCACGAGATGCGAGCCGATAAACCCGGCGCCTCCCGTAACTAAAAAATGTTGTCCGTTCATAGAATAATTTCAGAATAAATTACAGGATGTGGTATCGCCTTTATCATACACCACTCAGGCGAAACGGCAAGTTATTGGACGCCTGGACAACCAACACCACCACAATATCGTTGACGTTTGTGCCCGTCGGGCCGGTGCGCAGTAGCGCGCCGACAGCATCGAGCAGCGAGTAAGCGTTGTTGTCGGCTAAGGTTGCGGCGGGATCCCACCCAGCCGCCCGCGCGAGTTCGGCGGTGTGACCGTCCACGATCGCGCCGGCAGCGTCGGTCGGTCCGTCCGTCCCATCCGTTGCCAGAGCCAATAGCGCCACATCTGGCAGACCGTCCAGCGCCAGGGCTGCCGCCAGCGCCAGTTCCTGATTGCGCCCTCCTTTCCCCTGCCCCCGTACCGTGACTGTCGTTTCCCCGCCCCACACCAGACACGCCGGAGGCTGCACCGGATCGCCGTGGGCGCGGATGCCCTTCGCCAGCGCCGCTGTGACTTTGGCGACCTCGCGGGCTTCGCCCTCCATGAACGTCGTGAGCAGCAGCGTGTTGTAGCCCAGGCGCTGCGCCTCGGTGACCGCCGCCTGCCCCGCCAACCGGTTCGAGCCGACGATGACGTTGCTGACCTGTACAAACGCGGGATCGCCAGGTTTGGGCGTCTCCGCAACACGCCCGGCGATACCTGCGGCGAGATACGCTAACACTGCGGGCGGCATCTGTTTCCGGAGACCATACCGCACCAAGATGTCCTGCGCCGCGGCGTAGGTTGTTGGATCGGGGGCGGTGGGGCCGGAGGCGATGACGTCGAGCGGATCACCAACCACGTCCGATAGAATGAGCGCGATGACGGGTGCGGGTTGTGCAAGCCGTGCCAACTGCCCACCGCTGAGGCGCGAGAGGTGTTTGCGCACGGTATTGAGTTCGCCAATCGGGGCTCCCGCCCGCAAGAGGCTCTCCGTAACGGCCTGTAGATTCGCCAGCGAGACGCCATCCACAGGTGAGGGCAGCAGCGCCGAAGCGCCTCCCGACAGCAACAGCAGCACGCGATCGCGTGCTGTGGTCGTGGACAGCATATCGGTGACAGCTTCAGCGGCTGCCAGGCCTGCCGCATCGGGGACAGGATGTCCGGCTTCGACAATGCGCAACGTCTCCGGTAACGTGTGGTGTGCGGCGTGTCCGGCTTTCGTCACGACGATGCCGGTGAGCCGCGCATCCCCCATCCTATCAATGGATGCTTGCGCCATAGGAACGGCGGCTTTGCCCACAGCAATGATGATGATCCGCGCAATGTCATCGAGCCGCCAGTCAGCGCCTGCGACGCGCAACGCGTTTCCCACGCGGACGAGGTAACGCTGAACAGCGGGGTATGGATCGACGGCGCGCAATGCTGCCGCCTGGATGAGGGCGAGATGGCCGTGGAGCGTCATATCACGGGCGCAGGCTGTTCAGCGCATACTCCGCCGCCTCTTCCGGTGTGTCGACTTCGGCGTTGAGGATGGCGCTCAATCCGGCTTGCAGCGCGCGGCGCACCGGCGTGTCGACACCGGGCGGTAGGCTTGGCACGGCGCCATCCAGGAGTTGCTTGAGGAAAGTTGTCTCCTCCGGCAATAGCCCCCACAGTTCGATGGCGTGAAAACGGGCGGGGAGTGTGCGGGTGGCGCGAGTCAAGTCGGCAGCTTGCTCTGGCGTGGTCAGCCATTCCAGCAGCTTGAACGCGGCATTTTGGCGGTAGGAGTCCTGACTCACCAGCGCCATGGACCACACACGGCCAATAGTGGCAGGATTTCCGGACGGTGTAGGAATCCAACCCGCCAGGCTACCTTCGAGCGGCGTGCTCCAGTACAGCCCGGCAGGAACAACGCTCAACTGTCCGGCCCCTTCCTGGTAGAGCTGCCAACAAGCTGCGGCATCCGGCAAGTCTGAGACGCGCGCGACGTCGATCAACTTTGCCTCTACCATTTCAGCCACAAAGCGATAGACTTGCTCCACCGCAGCGCGGTCGAGTTTGGGTTTGCCGGTTTCGTCGCTGGTCGCGCCACCTGCGCTGAGGTAGGCGGCCAATACCATATCGCTTGCCAGGCCATCGGGCGGCCCGGCCGGGAACAGCAGTGTATAGTTGCCGGTCAAGACGGCAGTCCACGAAAGTGGGGGTGTTGCCGCGACGTTCTGGCGGTAGACCGTCTGCTCGGCCGTGACGACGAAGGGCACGCCGTAGGTGGTCGTAATGGCTGGGTCAGTGATGCGCACGAAGGGGAAGAAATCCATCGTTTGTCTCAATGTTGCGTTAAGGGGCTGCAGGTAACCCGCACTCGCTGCTGTGCGCAGATCGTATTCATTCAGGATGATGACATCCGGTAGGATACCGGGCGCGGCGGTGTAGGCCGTGCTCAGCATGTTGTACAACCCCCCTGCGCCGGTTGCCTTTTTGACGACGATTTGCACCTGAATATCCGGCTGGATCAGCGCAAATTCCGCCAATTGCTCGTGGAAGACGGCGGCACCTGTGGCATCCTCGTAGGGGCTGAGGAAATCTGGCACCCAGAGCGTCAGTGTGGCGATGCTTGGTAAGGGCGTTGCTGTTGGTGTGGACGTTGGTTCGGGCGTAGTAGGAGCGGCGGTGGGCGTAGGCGACTGGGTTGGCTCCGCTGTCGATAGCAATCCGCATCCACTACATACGATGGCGAGCACCATCCCTAACAAAGCTAGACGTAATCTCTTCACGCAACGCCTCCTTCAAGAAGAGTGATTGGTAACGAGTGACTGGTAACTGGCTGGTGATCCCGATCCCTGATTACCAATCCCTACTCGCTGATATTGCCGGTGTACGTTTGCACGGCAGTGTAAATCAGCCGTTTCTGAAATTCCGGCGTGATGAAAGCGTAATAATCCTGATAATTGCGCAGCTTACCCGGCGTGCGCAGCATCCACATAGCGACGACCGGGCACCAGGGCCACTGTTCCGCCGCCCAGGTGTAGGCGTCCAGCGTGTATTGGATGCGCTGCCCCGGCTTGACGGCCCACGTCCAGCGGGGATGGTCGTTCCAGCCGGCCTCCGTTACATAGATGAGCTTGCCGGTATCGCCGTTGGCATCCATAATCGCGCGCAGTAATTCCACGCGGCGGAAGTTGATCAGCGCCGGATCGGGCGGCGTCTCCGGCGCAAAACCCAGCCCGTAAGCGTGAGCTGAAAGCGCGTCGAAGTATGCCCCGCCGCCGGCGGCGTACATCGCCTCAAGATAGAGCAGATCGTTCAGCCCGGCGGGACTGTCCGGCGGCTCCAACGTTGGAGCGAGCGCGCCCCCCAGGACGATGACGTCCGGATTGGCGGCGCGGGCGGCGGGATAGACGACGCGCAGCAAGTCGACGTAGGCCGCTGGATCGACAGGACGATAGCCCCACTCGAAGCTCAGGTTCGGCTCGTTCCAGATGATAATATGCTGGACATCCTCTCTGTACCGCGCCACAAAGACGGCGACGAAGTTGGCGAAGTCGTTGTAGGCGTCAGCATCTAGGTAAGTGGCCGTCGTTTCTTGTTCCTGGGGATTGGGTCGTGCCCAGGCCGGTGTCATCCCCAGGCGCGCGATCACCGTGAGACCCTGGTTGCGGGCATGCCGGATCACCATGTCGGTGTGGCCCCAGTCGTAGCGCCCGCGTTCCGGCTCTTGATAGGCCCAGGGGAAGTATTCGACGATCCACGACGCGCCCATTTCCCGCACCAGCGCCAGCGAGCGTTGGATCTTCCACTCCTCCACTTCATCCGTCAGCCGCGTGTGAATCCCCACGACCGGATTGGACGTTTGCACCTGTTGCTGAGGCGGCATCGTCACCAACACACCCGGCGGGCGCACACCCCACAACATGATGAGCAGCAGTGCAGCCCACGGCCACCCTTTCCCTACCCACCCGTGCGCGCGGACGGCGAACTCTCGACCCACATCCTGTATCTTTTCCATAGCCTTGCGCGTTCCATTATACCCGATGTAGAACGAGTTGATAACTCACCGTGAGGCATGTAGCGTGCGTCGCCAACTTGCGTATAATTGGCCGTATGGACGAAGACGACATCCTGCAATCTGCACAATTCATCCAACGCCTGGCGGAGCGGCTGTCGAGCGGCCCTTTGCCGGGCGTCGAGGCGCAGTGCACGATGTCCTCGGCAGAGCGCCGTTGGACGCCTGACGCGGCAGAGTTGCCCACATTGCGCAAGTCGGCGGTGTTGGCGTTGTTACATCCTTCACCGGTTGGGCTGGCAGTGCTGTATACGCTGCGTCCTTCACGCCTGGCACATCACGGTGGGCAGGTCAGTTTCCCCGGTGGTGGTATGGAAGAGGGCGATTCCTCGTTGGCGCACACGGCATTGCGTGAGACGGGCGAGGAGCTGGGGATGACGACTGCGGATGTGCGCGTTTTGGGGCCACTGACGACGTTGTTCATTGAGTCGAGCCGCAACCTGGTGCATCCGTTCGTTGGCTGGATTCCGGCGCTGCCTCCGCTCAACCCAGATGCCCGCGAGGTGGCGGAAGTGCTCTCGGTGACGTTACAAACGTTATGGAATCCCGCGACTGTGGCGACATGCGTGCGCGAGGCGAACGGACAGTTCCGCACGTTTCCCAGCTTTTACATTCCTCCCTATCACATCTGGGGCGCAACGGCGATGATGACCAGCGAGTTGTTGGCTATCGCCGTGCAGGTTCTCCGCGCGGATTGCGTCTAGGATTTGTTCGTACCACCCGCCCGATAAGATCGTATTCCAGGGCATCGGTGATTTTGACCGTGACCAGCCGGTTGGGGCGTAGCTCTTCGCGGATCAGGACGATGCCGTCGATTTCTGGCGCGTCGCGGTACGAGCGGCCCACCGTCACACCGTCGCCGGTTCCCTCCAGGAGCACGTCCAGCCGTTGGCCGATGAAGGCCGAGTTTTTGCGGCGCGAGATGCTCTGTTGGGTCAACATCAGCGCCTCGCGGCGCTCTTCTTTGGCTTGCGATGGGACGTCGTCGGGGAGTTTGGCTGCAACGGTGCCGTTTTCGTGCGAGTAGGTGAAGACGCCCACGCGGTCGAAACGCATCGCGTTGATAAAGTCCAGCAGCGTGAGGAATTGCGCTTCGGTCTCGCCGGGAAATCCCACGATGAAAGTGGTACGCAGCGCGATGTCGGGGATGGCGGCGCGCAGATCCTCCACGAGACGGCGCACGCTGTCGATGTCGTCCGGGCGGCGCATCTGCCGCAGCACCTCGGGATGAGCGTGTTGCAGCGGGATGTCGATGTAGGGGAGCACCTGCGGCGATTGGGCGATCACATCGATCAGCCGGGGCGTGACAAAGCCGGGAAACGCATACAGCAGGCGCAGCCAGGGCACATCGGGAATTTCGACGAGCATTTGCTCTAGCAATTGCGCCAGGCCGTCTTGTATGCCCAGATCGCGGCCATAATAGGTCACATCCTGGGCGATGAGGTTGATTTCGAGCACGCCGAGCGCCTGTAACTGTCGCGCATCTTCCAAAACGGCGCTGATGGGACGGCTGACGGTAGTGCCTTTGATCGCCGGAATCGCGCAAAAAGCGCACGTGCGGCTGCACCCATCGGCGACTTTGAGGAACGCCGACGGCCCAGAGATGACGAATCCCGGCGCGCCGGCCGCCTCTGGCAAGGCGACGGGAGTATGGGTGATGCGTTTGAGCGGCGTCGTCTCGCGCGCGGCAAACAGGCTATCGGCCACGGAGACAATCTCATTCCAGGTGCGCGTGCCGAGTACGGCGTCCAATTGGGGGATGGCATCCAGCAGCAGGTCGGGTTCGCGCTGCGCCCAACAGCCCGCCGCGACGAGGCGTTGCTCAGGTCGCAGCCCGGCGGCCAAATCGCGCATCGTCTCCAGCGATTCCTGTCGCGCCGCTTCGATGAAGCCGCACGTATTCACGATCAGGATATCCGCTTGTTCGGCGTCGAGGGTGGGTGCGTAACCGGCGCGTTGCAGCAAAACGGCCATATTGCTGGAATCGACGGTGTTCTTGGGACAGCCCAGTGAGGCGATATAAAAGCGAAAGGGGCGCTTGTCGCCCCTTTTGATGTCTTGTTCGGGATGTCGCGGCATCAGTTCTCCAGTGGGACCTCGCCGACGGGATTCCAGGCGCGCCGCACGACTTCGCCTGAGCCGCCAAGTGTTCCCCAGTCGGTGCCATTGATGTAGAGTTGGAAGGCGCCAGCGTTGCCCGTGGCGACGATCAACATTTCCTCGGCGGACGTTTCGACCATCTGACCGGGCGCAGCGGTGCCTTCAAAAATGGTTCTGGCGTCGGCCGATACTCTCACCCAGGCATGTTCGTTGGCCATCAATCGCAGGTAAACCCGCCCATCGCTTGAGGGGATAAAGGTTAGCGGTGTCGTCGGCGTGCTCTGTGTGATTGCTGTGCCGGACGTCTGCACCTGCGTCGTGGTCGGAGTGGATGCGCCGTTACCGTCCCTGGAGCGGCCGGCGATTTGCAACCAGAGGAAACTGCCGCCCGCCACAATGCCAAAGAACACCAACGCGACGATCAAGAGTTGGAAGACGAAGCTGGGAATTCGCGCGCGCGGCGATGCGGCTTCTTCGGCCTCGGTGGGGGGAGAAAACCGAAGGACGGTTGACGATGGGGGCCCTGGTTTCTGCGGCGAGGTTCGTATAAGCCCGCGGCTGCATCGGACGGCCTTGGATTTCGGCGTCGTAGCGCGCCAGGGCTTCTTCCACCGGAAGGTTGAGATACCGGGCATAGTTGCGCAGGAATCCGCGTGCCTGAATTTCGCCCGGCAGCGCCGCGTAGTCGCCCATTTCTAATGCCTGGAGATAGCGGCGGCGGATGCGCAGCGCCTTCTCGGCATCCGGCAACGAGATTTGGCGTGTTTCACGGGTGCGGCGTAGCCACAGACCCAGGCCGTCGCTCATCATTCCTCCGTTTCTATAACCACGTGAGCTTGCGTGTGGACGCCGCCGTCGAGTTTGATATCGATGGCGTGTGTTCCGACCTCGCGGAGCGGACGTTCCAGGTCAATCCAGTGCTTGTCGAAGGTCATGTTGAGCGCATGTCCAATCTCTGTGGCAATGTCGGCCGAGGTGATAGAGCCGTAGAGCCGGCCGGTCTCACCGGCTTTGGCTTTGAATTTAAAGGTCTTGGCTTTCAGTTGCTCGGCGATGTGCTGGCTGCGCTCGCGGATGCGATCTTCGCGCGCCTTTTTGGTCTCGGCAAAGACCTGTGCTGCTTTGAGGTTGCTTTCCGTAGCGGGCGCGGCCAAACCCTTGGGGAACAGGTAGTTGCGCGCATAGCCGTCGGATACGTTCTTGACTTCGTTGGCTTTTCCCAGTCCTGGCACATCAAGTTTCAAAAATACTTTCATACTGGCCTCCCGGCATGGTGTCTGTCATCACTATGGACGTTATTGGTCCCTGCGCCTCACCGTAATAGTAACCCAAATTGGCCAAAGCGCAATATAAAGCAAGCAGATTGTGATTGTGTTTCACGTGAAACATAAACGCAAAAGGGGGCGACTGAGCCGCCCCCTTGTCTGGCCCAGGGGCGTTGATTTACCCAAGCAGGCGGGACTGCAAATTCATGAGGAATCGTGAAAATTTCTGCTTTGCCGTAGGTTCGGTGACGATCTGTAGACCGGCCTGGTAAGAGGCCAGCCCTTCCTGGCGACGCCCGGATTTGAAAAGCGATAACCCCAGGGCCATCAGAATTTCACCCTGGTTCTGCCGGTCACCGAGTTCCGCAAAGATACTCGCCGCCGTATTTCGCGCCTCGATGGCCTCGTCTTGCCGCTTTAGGGTCGCGTAGATGGCGCCCAAACTGCCCAAAGCTTTTGCTTCATGGGATTTGTCGCCGGCGCGGGCAAAGACTCGGCGCGCTTCTTCGAGGGATTCCAGGGCTTCATCCCATCGATTTTGCTTGCGGCGAATGATGCCGATATTGTTGAGCATCTCGCCCGCTTCGACCTCGCGTCCCTCTTCGGTGAAGTGTTCCAGGGCCTCGCTGAAACGCTGCGCGGCTTCGTCGTATAGCCCTTCCTGGAAAAGCCGCAATCCCTCATTCTGTAATTCGTCGGCGGTTGGCGTTGCCATTGTTTCTCCCCCTTAAAAGGTGATTTCCAAAATACCTTCGGCGATAGCGCGGAGTGCACCGGCCGGCATAGCGGCGAGCTTCATCGCCAGCTCCAAATAGCTTAGATTGATTGGCTTGAGAACGAAGTCGCGGATGTCGGCGGGCAGTTCCTTGAACAATTCGAATTGATCTTGCAATAGATGCCATTTGCCGATATCGCTGTCCTTATCCAGGAAATAGCTGAGAGGGACATTGAGCGCCCGGCACACCACCTCCAATTCGGCGACCGAAATCGGGCGTTTGCCAAATTCGTAGGCCACGATGGTTTCCAAAGGACATTCCAGCATCTCGGCGAGGTCTTGTTGGGTGCGGTTAGCCTCACTGCGTAGTTGGCGCAGCCGCGCGCCCACAATTCGATGGCGCAACATCAAATACAGTTTGGGATCAGGTAGTTTTTTGTCCGCCTGGATATCGGCTGCTGTCTCGGTGCTACGAATGGCGCTCAGCGGCACGTTAAGAAAACGGGTCACCAGTTCTAACTCTGGCAGTGAGATGGGTTTGCTGCCTTCCTCGTAGGTTGTCAGGGTTGCTGGGGTAACTCCCAGTACAGCCGCACATTCCTCTGGCAACATACGCGCCTGGTCGCGCACGCTATGAAGCAACGCTCCGATGATCCGACTCCGTAGCTCGATGACCTCTTGGTTTGGCATATTGACTCCTTGTGTTGCCCCCGATGAGGAAGATTTCTATGTTCATTATAGCATAGTCCACAAAGGAGAAAAGCCTATGTCTCTATCCTAAAATCGGGCTGGTGAGCGTTTTGGGTGCTTCAACAGCAAATTTTTGGATAGGTTCTATGGGCTTGCTATCCTCTGACCGGTTTGCGTTTTTGCGTTTGTTGTTTTTGCACGGCCTGCGCTGCACCGCGAAAACGCGCGGGATCAGCGATCTGGCGCCGGGCAGGGCGCTCCAGGCCCGGATGAATGAGCCGTTGCACCTTTTCGAGCATGGCCGGGGTCAACGGATCGGGGCGTAGCGCCAATCCAAGCGCGTAGTTCGAGGCTGCCAGCGCCCAAACCCACTCTTTGCGCATCGCGTCAGCGCGTGAATGGTAGGCACGTTTGTCCCACGCTTCGGTGGAGTGCTCGGCATCCTCGTAGACGGTGTGCAGCGCCGTTCCCACGACTGCCAGCAGGTCGTGCGCCAGGGCTTGATCCTTCGGTAGTACTTCTGGCAAGTGGATGAGCAAGATTTCTGCAACCACCCGCATCTGTTGATTTCGTTCTTTGATTGGCATAGTCCCTCGAATCAGCACGTATAGGCAGAAAAGTTACCACAGGCCAGGCCAAAGTCAAGCAAAAGCAAATGCTAAACTGCTAGAACATGGTACAATGGTGCTGGTCCGTTTCATCTGTTAGATCCGTTGACGATCACGAGGGAGGGAAAGACGATGGACGAAAAAACAAAAGTATCGCAGGTGTGGGGGAAACGTTCGGCAGACTTCTACACCGAACTGGAGAATCAACCCGTTCAGGTGGCGGTGAGTAACGGCAAAAGTTTCAAGGGTACGCTCATCGGCGTGGATGTGTACGACGTCCTCATCCGCCAGGAGACCGGCCTGGAATTGCTGATTCCCAAAGGGAACATTATCTACATCCACCGGGCAAGCAGTTAACGTCTTCCTCTGAGGAAAAGCATCTATGCAAGGCGTCATTCTGGCGGCCGGCAAAGGTTCGCGCCTCCATCCGATCACGTTAAGCCGTTCTAAAGCGATGCTCCCCATCCTGGGGAAGCCCATCGTCGAGCGAGTTATGGAACTCCTGCTCGCCAACGGGGTGGACGATTTTATCCTCGTCGTCACTCCCGAGGATCGTGACATTGCGCACTATTTCCTGCGCGAGTTGACGCTCCAGGCTGAGGTGCGTTTTGTGTATCAGACGGAGCACCTGGGAATGGCGAAAGCGTTGCAATGCGCCGCGCCACTCATCAACGCGGACTTTGTCCTCTCCGCCTGTGACAATCTGGTGACGGCCGCCGATGTGGGTCGTTTGATGGCCTTCTGGCAAACCGAGCCGCAGCCCAATGCCATCCTAACGCTCATGCCGGTGACACGCGAGCGTATCAGTAGTACGGGCATTGTGGCGATGGACGGTCCATGGATCACACGTATCGTCGAGAAGCCAACGCCGGAAGAAGCGCCCTCGAACATCTCCAGCCTGCCGTTGTACGTCTTTTCCCCGCGCATTTTGGCGTATCTGCCCGAAGTTGCCCCTTCGCCGCGCGGCGAATACGAACTACAAGACGCCATCCAGATGCTCATTTGCCGGGAGGGACGCGTGGGTGGCGTGATGGTCGAACGCCGGCTGACGCTGACCAACGCTGCCGACCTGCTCGCACTCAACCGCGAATATTTGATGCACGGCGATGGCCGCCCGCGGTTGGAGCCGCACACCGTCGGACCGGACACACAGTTGATCACGCCGCTGTACATTGAACAAGGCACCATCATTGGGACGTGCTGCGTCATCGGGCCGAACGTCTACATTGAACGTGACTGCTGTATCGGCGATGGGGTCACCCTACGCGACGCGTTAGTGTTGCGCGGCGCGACGGTCGACGACGGGAGAACGATCGCCGATCGGGTCATCGCCTAGGTTCGACCAGGCAGAACGTTCCTCCCTATCTGCTCCTCCCGGCGGGGCGAAGATAGTTTGTCGATTCATGAAAGCGAACCGCTTGCTCAAAACCCATGCGGCGCGCATTTTGGTGATTCTATGCGCGCTGATCCTCCTCGGCGGCGTGGGGCTATGCCTGTGGCTCTGCGCCGGACTCCCTGCGCCAGACGATCTGAGCGCCTATACCAGCGCGCCAAGCAGTAAAATCTACGACCGTCACGGCCAGTTGCTCTTCGAGATGCCCCCGCCGTACACCGGCAGCCACACTCCTGCGACGCTGGCTGACATCCCCCCGTATCTGATCCAGGCTACCATCGCCACGGAGGACGCCACCTTCTACAGCAACCCAGGTATGGATTTGCAAGGTATCCTGCGCGCGGTGTGGATCAACGTGCAGGGCGGAGAGGCGGGTGGAAGCACGATCACACAGCAGCTGGTGCGCACGGTGATGTTCAGCGCCGACGAGCGCGTCGAGCGCACGCTGTACCGCAAGCTGCGCGAGTTGATCCTCGCCATCCGCATCACGCGGCGCTATACGAAAGATGAAATCCTCACCCTTTACCTCAATGAGACGTATTACGGCAATATGGCCTATGGCGTGGAAGCGGCGGCGCACGCCTACTTTGGCAAATCCGCGCGTGATCTTGATCTGGCCGAGTGCGCACTCCTCGCTGGTTTGCCGCAGACTCCAGCGCTCTACAATCCACTTGAAGCACTCGACGCGGCTAAAGCTCGTCAGGCTGTGGTGTTGGATTTGATGGTGAAGCAGGGGTATATCTCCGAGCCAGATGCAGCGTTGGCCATAGCCGAACCACTCGACCTGGCCGCCGCCCCGTTTCCCATCCGCGCGCCGCATTTCGTGATGTTTGTGCGCAGCCAGTTGGAACGTGAATTAGGACTGGCGCGCATACAGGCCGGCGGGTTGAATGTCTACACCACTCTCGATCTGGATCTGACCGACACCGCCCGCGACTCGATCCGCCATCACCTGGAACTACTGGCGGTGTGTCACTACGACCCGGTGTGTCCGCCCGGCGGGCGCAATGTGCGCAATGCCGCGCTGGTGGCCCTCGATCCGCAGACCGGCGATGTCGTGGCAATGGTAGGCAGCCCGGATTACTTCTCGGCGCGCATTGCCGGCGCGGTGAACGGCGCGACGGCGCTGCGCCAGCCGGGGTCGTCCATCAAACCGCTGACGTATGCCGCCGCCTTCGAGCAAGCCGCCTTGGGGCAGGGTGATTTCACGCCCGCGACGATGTTGTTGGATGTGCGTACCGCCTTCGTGACGCGCGAGGGCACGCCTTACGTCCCGCTGAACTATGACCTGGTTTTCCGCGGGCCGGTGCGCGTGCGCGAGGCGCTGGCGTCGTCGTATAATCTGGTTGCCATCAAGGTGTTGGATGCCATTGGCGTCGAAGCGCTAACCGGGATGGCGCGCCGCCTGGGGATCACGACCTTCGACGATCCTGACCGGATTGGTCTGGCGATAGGCTTGGGTGGTGGCGAGGTGCGCCTGCTAGAGTTGACCGCTGCGTATGCCGCATTTGCCAATGGCGGATACGCTGTGCAGCCACGCGTTATCCGGCGCGTGGAGGACGCGGACGGTGCGCTGATCTGGGAACCACCCGGCGGTATGGGGGAGCGCGCGCTCGACGCCCGTGTGGCTTATCTCATCACCGACATTCTGAGCGATGACCTGGCGCGCATTCCTACCTTCGGTGAGGGCAGCGTGCTCAATCTGAGCCGTCCGGCGGCTGTCAAAACCGGCACCACCACCGACTTCCGCGACAATTGGACCGTGGGTTACACACCAGAGTTGGTGGTCGGTGTCTGGGTGGGCAACGCGGACAACGAAACGATGAAGGAAGTCACCGGCATCACCGGCGCGGCGCCCATCTGGCACGATGTG
This sequence comes from Chloroflexota bacterium, assembly GCA_022707725.1. Taxonomy (GTDB): domain Bacteria; phylum Chloroflexota; class Anaerolineae; order B4-G1; family SLSP01; genus DSWT01. The sequence continues at coordinate 26,785 of JAKJAB010000005.1, forward strand.
ATGGAGGCGGCGCTCAAGGGGCAGCCGGGTCACAACTTCGAGCGGCCCGCTGGGTTGGTCGATGTGGAAGTTTGTGCGCTATCGGGGGAACTGCCGGAGCCAGATTGCCCGCATCGCATCGTCGAGACGTTTATCGCCGGGACTGAACCGGACGCGGTTTGCACGATGCACCAACGCATCGATGGCATCGTCTACACCATCCTTCCTCCCGAAGCTCAAGCCTGGGCGCGCGAGCGTAATCTCCCCCAACCTCCGATCCAAAACCCGCAACCCGCAACCCATCTACGCATTACCAGTCCGGATACCGGCGCCGTCTATCGTATTGATCCGGCACAGCCTCGTGAGATGCAAAAAATAAATATTTTTATTGCGGTTGATACGCATTTTAAACAAATTAAATTGTTGATAGACAATTCGCCGTTGGCGACGCTGATAGCGCCACCCTACACACATCTTTGGCAACTGGAACCGGGTATCCATACCTTCTCTGCCGTAGGGCGCGCGCCTGATGGTATGGAAATTGTTAGCGACAGCGTGACAATTGACGTCCGCGAATAAGGGTGAATAGGCAATTTGCGAAAACGGTGATACACTTGTGGGTGATAGCGTGGGGACCATGTAACCTTACAGACTGCGCGGGCAAAGCGCAATCAGGGGCATAAACGTTGGTAATGTGGGGGATTTAGCAAGGCGATGAACGTGATACCCGGAGAACAAGCGCGGCGTGATGCGACGCGATTGGTTATATGGAGTTACATGGGGCTTGCCCTATTGGCCATCGTGCTTCACATCATGCGAAATATTGCCATACAGCGGGGTTTGAATTGGGTTTATCTGCTCACCTTGCTATGTATTTTCGTCACTGGTATATTTTCGCTCGTGCAACTCAAAAGCTCTTTGTCCCGCGCCATACTGCTTTTTTCCTGGGTCACTTTTGTCTGTCTTGTAGTGCTCCTCACTCATGAAATTATTACCGGCCAGGATTATGTTAACTTGTTCATGATGTTTTATGTGGGCATTTTTACGCTTGGCATTATTTTGGGTTACAAAGCTGCGCTGCACTATATGATTGCAACCGGGATCGTCTTTTTTGTACTTGGCGCAATCTACCAAAATTTCTGGCACATGATCGTGCCGGTCGTCGTTGCGTATGGGTTTACGATTCCGGCCAAAGTCGTCGAGCGGATGATCGATCAGAGCACCCGTGATTTTGCGCAGATCAACCGCCGCCTGGAAGACCAAGTGGCAGAACGGACTGCCGAACTGGCGGAGAGCAACCGTCGCCTTCAGGCGGATGTGCGCGCCCGCGCCCATATAGAAGAGGTATTACGTCAGCGCACCGTCGAACTCGAAAGCCGCAATGAAGAGCTAAACGCCTATGCGCACACTGTCGCTCACGACATCAAGTCGCCACTGGCGGCCATCATCGGATTTGGCGAGCTTTTGGAACGGCACTACACGCAGTTTACCGAAGACCAACTGACCTATTATTTCGGCGTGATTGCGCGCAACGGCCGGAAGATCACCAATATCGTCGATGAACTGTTGTTGTTATCCAGCGTGCGTGAGGCTAGAGGAGTCGATGTCGGGCTGCTCGACATGGCTGTGATCGTTGAAGAGGCGCAGCACCGTCTCATCCATGACATCACCGAGAAGAAGCCCGAAATCGTTCTTCCTGCTGTCTGGCCGGTGGCGTTGGGCTATGCGCCGTGGGTCGAAGAGATATGGACGAATTACATCAGCAACGCGATCAAATACGGCGGCGCCCCACCCCGTATCGAACTCGGCTACACGCTCTTAGATGACAAGGTACCGGTTGAGGAGTTGGTGTCACCACTGTCGCCGGAGACGCTGCGCGCCCAAATCGGAAATCCGTACCCCAAAATCATCTTCTGGCTGCGCGATAACGGCCCTGGCCTTACCCCAGAAGAGCAGAGCCGTCTCTTCACGCCTTTCACTCGGCTTGAGCAGGCGCGAGCCAAAGGCCATGGTCTGGGACTGTCCATCGTGCGGCGAATTGCGGAGCGGCTCGATGGCGAAGTGGGTGTCGAAAGTGCGGTTGGGCAGGGCAGTACCTTCTTCTTCACACTGCCTGCCGCGCCGGAGCAAGCGCAACCGGCGGACAAACCCGACGCTGACGGCGACACAATCACTGAGACAAGTTGACCGTCTGAACAATGTACGCGCGCGTTGTGGTGTTTCTCCCCTTCAGAAGCAAGACCACGCCCCTGTTTGATTACAGCATCCCGGCGAAGCTGGTCGCCGCCGTGCAGCCGGGCACGCTCGTCCTCGTCCCACTCCGCGAGTCAGTGCTGCCGGGTATTGTGCTGGCGCTGACCGACACGCCCGCCGTTCCCGAAACGCGACCTATTCAGAGCGTCCTCTATCCCGACCCAGTGCTGGATGATGGCTTGCTGGACCTAGCACAATGGATGTCGCGGGAAACATTGGCGCCACTCCACCAGTGCGTGCAGGTGATGCTGCCGCCGGGCCTGCGTGCGACCGTGTATCTTCGCCTTTCCGCCAAGGCGACGCCTGCGCCACCCGATCTCCCCGATCCCGCCGCCAGGCTGTTGGAGACGCTCATCCAGCGCGGCCCGCTGACGAGTGCCCAGGTCAAACAGGCGCTCAAGGGCGTGGACGTGCGCCGCACGCGGCATTATTTACAGAAGCGCCGCTTGATCGAAGTGGAACGTTTGCTGCGATTCAACATTGTCCAGCCGAAAGTGACCCGACTGGCTCGTTTGGTTGCACCGCGCGTGCAATGGGAGGCTCAACTGCGTGGCCTGCGCGACGTAGCGCTATACCAGGGCATTCTGGACTTTCTCGCGGGTGAAACTCAGCCGGTGGAGGTCGAGGTGGTCTATGCCGAAACGGGTGCGAAGTCCTATCACCTCAAAACGCTGGCCGAGCGTGCGTTGATTGCCTTCAGCCACGAGGAAGTGCTGCGCGATCCACTGGCAGAGATGATCTTCACGCCCGATCACCCTCCGGCGCTCATCCCGGAGCAGCAGGTTGTCTGGGACGCCATCGAGCCGCTGTTGCACGAGTCCGTCGCGGCATCAACATTGGCGGCCCCCATTTTGCTCCTCGGCGTGACCGGCTCCGGCAAGACGGAGCTGTACATGCGGGCGACGGCGCAGGTGCTGTCGCGGGGCCGGCAGGCGTTGATTCTCGTCCCTGAAATCAGCTTGACGCCACAGACCGTGCAGCGCTTTGCCGTGCGCTTCCCAGGGCGGGTGGGACTGTGGCACAGCGCGATGAGCGATGGCGAGCGTTTCGACACATGGCGGCGGGTGCGCAGCGGCAATATTGCCGTAGTGGTGGGCGCGCGTTCGGCTCTATTCGCGCCGTTTCCTAACTTGGGCCTCATTGTCATGGACGAGGAGGAGGACACAAGCTACAAGCAGAGTCGCGCGCCGTATTTCCACACGCGGGAGGTGGCCGCAGAACTGGCGCGGCGACGCGGCGCGTTGCTCATCCTGGGCAGCGCCACGCCCTCGCTGGAAGCCTACGCCCGCGCGTTGGAAGGTCGCTACCGGCTCCTGGAGATGCCGCAGCGGGTGATGGCACACCAACAGCGCCTCACGGCCTGGGAAAAGTTCCTGCATCTTGCCGCTAGCCGCTACCAATCGCTGGCCGGGGCGCCAGACGCGCGCACCATTGCCCTGCCACCGGTACAGATTGTGGACATGCGGGCCGAACTCAAGGCCGGCAACCGCTCCGTCTTCAGCGTGGCGCTGCAAGAGGCGG
>JAKJAB010000005.1:30552-33171 GCA_022707725.1 Chloroflexota bacterium
CCCGCCACGAGCAGGTAATTTTGTTCCTCAACCGCCGGGGCACGGCGACTTACGTCTTCTGCCGCGATTGTGGGTGGGTGGCGGAGTGTCCCCGCTGCGATGTGCCTTTCACGTACCATGAGGGCATCAGCAGTCTGATCTGCCATCGCTGCGGGCGGCAGAAGCGCATGCCGCGCCAATGCCCGGCGTGCGGCTCTTCGCGGGTGCGTGCGTTCGGCCTGGGGACGGAGGGGCTGGAGACGCGCGCGGCGGAACGCTGGCCTGCGGCACACCTCGTGCGCTGGGATCAGGATGTGGCCCGCTCGCACGCCGTCCACACGGCCATTATGGGACGCTTTGCCCGTGGTGAGGCCGACATCCTGGTGGGCACGCAGATGGTGGCGCGCGGGTTGGACATCCCCAAAGTGACGGTGGTGGGCATCATCTCCGCCGACACGGCGCTGAACCTGCCGGATTTTCGCGCCGCCGAGCGGGCGTTCCAACTGCTGGCGCAGGTGGCCGGGCGCTCCGGACGGGGGCTGCTCGGCGGGCGCGTGGTCTTGCAGACGTACCATCCGGCGCATTATGCCGTCCAGCGCGCGGCGGTTCACGATTACACTGGCTTTGCCGAGCGCGAGCTGGCCTTCCGCGAGCAGGCCGACTACCCGCCATTCATCCGGTTGGCGCGGCTGGTCTACGCGCACACGAACCGCGAGAAAGCGCAGCAGGCCGCCGAGGATTTCGCCGCCATTTTGCGAGATGTACTTCGCGCCACCGGGCTGCCGGAGACCGATTTGATCGGGCCGGCGCCGGCTTTCTTTGCCCGCGTGCGGGGGCGCTACCGTTGGCAGATTCTGCTGCGCAGCGTCTCGCCGGCGGATTTCTTGCGGGAGATCGATATTCCCGCCGGATGGCTTGTGGATATCGACCCGGTAGAGGTGCTGTGATATAATTCCTCGAAATTCATTGCAATAATTTGACTTTTATGGTAAATTACTCGTATGAAATTCGATGAATTGATTCGCATTGTCGGCGATGAACCTGTGTTCGAGACAGGGCTTTTACTTGCGGGAAATGTCAATCCCGATGCCGTGCGCCGGCAGCTTACGTTGTGGGCACAGGCCGGAAAACTTTACCGACTGCGCCGCGGGATGTACGCGCTGGCTTTGCCATATCAAAAAGCCAAACCGCACCCGTTTTTTATCGCTACACGCCTTGTGCGCGGCGCCTACGTTAGTTGTCAGTCGGCTCTAGCGTACTATGGCCTTATTCCAGAGTACGTTCCTCGTGTGACCAGCGTAACGACCTTACGTCCTGGACTTTGGGAAACACCGCTGGGGCATTTTGAATACCGTCATATCAAGCCGGGATTGTTTTACGGCTACCGCAGCGAAGTTGTCGCCACGGGGCAGTACGCGCTGGTCGCTGAACCGGAAAAAGCGCTGCTGGATCTGGTGTATTTGCAGCCGGGCGGCGATACACCGGAATATCTAGGTGAATTGCGCTTGCAGAATCTAGAGCAGTTGAATATAGACATTTTGCACCAACTGGCAGACCGGGCGCAGAGTCCTAAACTGCTCAGAGCAGCGCACTCTATTGCCCAACTCGCGTCCGACGAACGCGAGGCCTATGAGATGTTATGAAATCAGTGCATTCATTCGCTTTGCGGGTCTGCTTTACGACCTGGGATTATCTCCTCACGCGGATCAAGTTTTGGCGGTCAAGCTCGAAGTGGACACCATGCCGCCACAGGGGGCCGGATTAACCACGACGGTCTAGGGAAATCGATTTGTCTTTGTTGACGCGCGACAATATCTTGGAGTTGTTAGGAGGTCCTCGTGATTGACTGTATATTAATGGCCGGCGGCGTGCCGCAGGAAGAAGACTTGCTGTACGAATACACCCAGGGAAAGCCCAAGGCACTGCTCGATGTGGCGGGCAAACCGATGGTGCAATGGGTGTTGGACGCGCTCGATGCGGCGCCGAACGTGGGCGACATCGTGGTCGTGGGGTTGACGGATACGGCGCCGGTGGCGTCGCCGAAGATTGCCCACTATCTGCCCGATCAAGGCTCGATGCTGAAGAACATCCTCGGCGGCATCGATTGGGTGCTGGAACACCACCCGCAGACACAGCAAATCCTGATCAGCAGTTCCGACATTCCGTTGCTGACCAGCGCGATGGTCGAGCGCCTGCTTGTGCAGTGCGCAGACCCAACGGTGGATGTTTATCACACGATTGTATCGCGCGAGAAGATGGAGCAGCGTTTTCCCGGTTCGCGACGCAGTTACGTCCATTTCAGCGATGGGGATTTCGCTGCCGGGGATATTCATGTTGCCGCGCCACACATCGGCTACAAGCACCAGGATTTGTGGAACGATTTGCTCAACAGCCGTAAAAACGCGCTCAAACAAGCCGCGCGTCTTGGCCCGATCTTTTTCGTCAAGCTGATAGCGCGCCGTTTGAGCCTGGCGGAACTGGAGCGGCTCGCACTCCAAAAGTTCGGCATCAACGCGCGCGCGTTGCCCGTGGACGACGCCGAAATGGGCATGGACGCCGATAAACCGTTCCAGTTGGAGATCTGCCGCCGGGAGCTGGAGCGCCAGGAACCGATACAGTGAACAGACGCTGGCATCCCTG
>JAKJAB010000005.1:33189-33450 GCA_022707725.1 Chloroflexota bacterium
CGCGACTACGCGCTCACCACGCGCGCCGCGACGCTGATCCGCGGCCCGTTTGCCCGCGCGCTGGCGACGGGTCTCGCGCACTCCGGCGACAGCCCGGTGTGGCTCGCCCTGGGTGTGGTGTTGTGGCGCTTCGGCGTCGCTGGCTGGGCCAGGGCCGGAGAGCGCATCCTCCTCGTCACAGCGGTCACGTGGGCACTCAGCACCGTGCTCAAGTATTTCATCCAGCGTCCTCGTCCGCCCGGGGAACAGGGCCTCTTCTAC
>JAKJAB010000600.1 GCA_022707725.1 Chloroflexota bacterium
CCCACGCCTCATCCTTATTTGCGGATTGTAGATTTTGCTGATTATGGTATCGACCGTACAAATATTAAGTATATTGACGAAGAGGCATTCGAAAAAACCAAGCATTACACAATAGACAAGAATGATATTTATATCAGCATCGCTGGCTCAATCGGCCGTGTTGGAATTGTCCCTGATGATCTGTCCGGAGCCAACTTGACAGAAAATGCCGCAAAAATAACTAATATCTCTGGAGATGTTGACCATAGATACTTGATGTACTATCTGCACGGCTCAACAGGACAAGGGGAAATTACTAACCGGACAGGTGGGACTTCCCAGCCCAAATTAGCTCTATACAGAATCGCTGTCTATCCAGACGAAAACCGCGGATATACTCTCCGCCTATGACAACCTGATTGAGAACAACCGGCGGCGTATTCAGCTTTTGGAGCAGGCGGCGCGGCTCTTATACAAGGAGTGGTTCGTCCGCCTCCGCTTCCCCGGCCACGAACACACCAAAATCATCAACGGCATACCCGCGGGGTGGAAGAAAAAGACAGCTATAGAGGTTATGGACGTTTTAAGCGGCGGCACGCCTAAAACAACCAATCCTGCATATTGGGATGGTGATATTCCTTTCTTTACGCCCAAGGATTCAGTTGATTATGCTTATGTATTTGAAACAGAGAAAACGATAACTGAAGAAGGACTAAAAAATTGTAACAGCAAACTCTACGGCAGAGACACGCTCTTTATAACAGCAAGAGGCACCGTCGGTAAAATAAATCTTGCCCAGCGATCAATGGCAATGAATCAATCATGCTATGCGCTTATTGCCAGACCGCCCCTCAACCAGCATTTTATGTATTTTGCATTAGCCGAAAACATTGAACAGTTTCGCAGTCGGGCAGTGGGTGCTGTCTTCGACGCAATCATTGTTGACACCTTCAAGATGATTCCTTTTGTTGTCCCCGATAAGAAGATTATTGATCTATTCACAGAAAATGTATTGCCAATGCTGTTGCAAATGGATAACCTATCAAT
>JAKJAB010000601.1 GCA_022707725.1 Chloroflexota bacterium
CAGGGACACCTTGATATCGCCTTCATCCCCGACGCCCGTGCCGTCTACGCTAATCCCGGTACGGAAGGTGCGGTAATCCTTGTGCCGGTATGTCCGGAGGGCGGGTTCGCCAAAGATCAAGCGCAGAGCGTTTCGGACGATTTCATTCCGATCACGGGGTTTGGGATCGAGGGCCTTTTTCTCGGTCTCCCAGTTCTTTTCCTGGGCGGTCTGGAGCTTCCAGCCATCCTCGGTGTTGCGGATAAACTGCGCATCGTAGAGTTTCTTGATGGCTGCCTCGACCTGGGTGACCGGTGTCGGGTCGCCGACCTTATCGATCAAGAAGGCGGCAATGTTCGCCTCCGTTCGAGGCAGGTCGCGGACGAATTCCAGAAGACAAATGGCCTTGGCAACCCGAAGCGTCCATTGTTTGTCCGGGTCGCCCTTGAATCGCTCGCTGATTTCGTGAATGTCTGTGCGGCGCTCGTTCGACAGGTTGCCTTCAACAAGCTCGTACACGCGATCCAACGTCACCAGGGTGCCAATCGGACAATCGGCGAGCCTCGTCCGATTGGATACAAGCATCTCGTAAGCCTGCTTGATGATCGTCCGGTTGCTTCCTCCGAAGTGCCTGGGCGCTCCGGGCTGAAGCCGAATTCCCGACATGATGCTGATGCCGATGTCGATGTAATGCGGTGGGTACGGATAGAACTGGACGAAATCATCTTCAGGACGCGCCGCGTGGCAACCTCGCGAATATCCGATGGCGCGAGATCAACTCGATGACGGAATCGGTCCTGAAGCTTCGCCAGTTCAACCCGCTTGGAGTCAATGGCGGCCACCACCTCGTCGAGTTTCTCCTGGGAGGTTACGACAATCCAGCACGGTGCCGGTATCTTTCTTGCTTTCAGCAGATTCCTGCCGACTTTCCCGAATTCCTCGATGGTGGCCCGCAGATCTTCGATCTTGTCGCCGCTGCGGGCGACATGCTGGCCGACCTCATCGATA
>JAKJAB010000602.1 GCA_022707725.1 Chloroflexota bacterium
GAACCCACGCCGGCCCCGACAAGCCCCAACCTCGACAGAAGCAGTCGGAAGTCCTGCTTTCGGAGGAATTCCGCCAAATGGCCCGGATCGCGCTGCACTCGGCAGCACTGCTCCAGATCGACGCCGATTGGAGCGTTCCGGTCGATGGCGGCCAGATGCCTGCTGGCCCTGGCCTGTTCTGCATTCTCCAGCAGCGCGTTCTTCAGCCTCTCCTGCTTGATTAAATGGGCGCCGGCCAGCACGTCTTCGACTGAGCCGATCTCCGACACCAGCCGCATCGCCGTCTTCTCGCCCACTCCCGGCACGCCCGGGATGTTATCCGACACATCCCCCATTAGTCCCTTAAAATCCGGAATAAGCTCGGGACCAAATCCGTACTTCTCACGCACTTCGTCAGGGCCGTACTCGTCGAACTCAGATATGCCGCGCCGCGTCAGCACCACCCGCACACGCTCGGAAGCCAGTTGCAGCGCATCGCGGTCGCCGGTGACGATGATCGCCTCGTCGCCGGACTCCTCCGCCATCCGCGACAGTGTGCCGATGACATCGTCGGCCTCCCAGCCGTCCAGCTCGACTACGGAGAAACCGAAAGCCCTGGCCGCTTCGCGTACGATAGGCATCTGAACCCGAAGTGATTCGTCCATCGGCTTCCTAGTCGCCTTGTATTCCTCATACTGCTCGTGCCTAAAGGTGGGCGACGGCCGGTCAAAGGCGCAGATCCCCACATCCGGCTGCTCCTGCTCTAGAAGCTTCACCATCATGTTGCAGAACCCCAGCACCGCATTGGTGGGCGTGCCGTCGGCTCTGGAAAGTGTGGGGGGCAGGGCGTGGAAAGCCCTGTGGGCCAGGCTGTGCCCGTCTATGATGAGGATCTTGCGCGCCTTTCTTTCCGACAAATCCGCTCTCCCTTTCTGCTCCAGTCTACTCCAGTCGTCATCTTATCTGTTTAGTTTTCCACAACGGCGCCTCCGATCCCTCCTCTCCCC
>JAKJAB010000603.1 GCA_022707725.1 Chloroflexota bacterium
CAGGCCCACCATTCCATATCGCCAATGGCGTCCTCGATGAAAGTTTGTCGCTCATTGGCCTTCAGCTTTGCCAGGACCTGCTCTTTGCCAGGTTCCATACATTCCATAACCCACGCAAGATCGACAAACATTTCCTCCACCAGGTCGGCGGCAAAAGCCCTTTCGATGTCCTCGAGCAGTTCTTCGGGGTACAGGTCGGTGGAAACTGCGACCAGGGCAGCCCAGACAAAAGGATGCTCGCTTTCTAACCCTTCGCGGAGGAGATACTGGAAGTAGGCGATCACCGCCTCACGGGTGAGGACGCCCTGCGCAACCAGAACCACCAAAGCCTGCATCGCGGCGTCGCGGACGTACTCATTGACCTGTGGGTCTTCGATCAACTGGTGCAGTCCGGCGACCTTACCGCCTGACACTGACGCAAGGACGCGCCCCAAATCCTCGGTAATAAAATCATCGAATACTCTCTCTACGTCTGCGCTTTCCAGGGAAAAGATGTCTACGATCAGGGGGCAAGCCCGCGTCTCACGGAACTGCGCCAGCAGATACAGCGCGTAGAACGGCAACATATAGTCCGCTTCTGCCAATAGGCGTTTCAGCTTATCCTGCCGTGCTTCTTCGAGGACGCGCAACAGATGGGGTGTGATCGCCTCACGTTGCGCGATCGCCGCATCCAATGCTTCGCGCGGAAAATGCCCCTCCTCAAGGGTAGTCAACGCTTTCAGAATGTCATCAACGTCCATACATACTCCTTACGGTTGCTGGTTTACCATCTCAGGTATCTGCTATTGTGCGTCGTCACCACAGATATAAGGGCGTTTTATCCGCACCCATTTGTATGTGTGGCGCGACTGTTTGTTCTTTCATATTCCCAAGTATAGCATACCTGTTGAATGTTGCCTGACTGTAACTATTCAGGTGGGGCGCACTTTTACGCCTGCAATGACAGTAGGAAGCGCAAAAATTGCCGTTTTGGGTTCAGC
>JAKJAB010000604.1 GCA_022707725.1 Chloroflexota bacterium
CATGGTTTGCCAGGTACCCCACGAAATCGTCCGTGGTCACAGCATGATATAGGTGCGAAAATGGTACCCGCTTGGGAGTAATCACGACAAATCCAGTGGAAACAATGAGGTTGGCAGGTGGATCGAGGACGAGTCCATATGAACCACGATTCGGGCGCACTGATGACCAAACCGTGTCTCCATGTCGTGCCACACGCCGGGCTCTGCTGGGAATCTGGTCTCGGCTGATGAGGCGACCATAGTCTATCCTGCCAAGCGACACCGACGATATGTCCATGTAGACTACTGACGAAGGTAGATCTTCTTGCTTCGCTGCTAGCTCATTAACGGAAGCGACCTCAGACAGTCTGCAGACCCGCCAGCCATCAGGTATCTCGCCGAGGTCTGACTGAACCAGGGCTGCGCTATCGTGCCCCGGATACCTGAACTCCACGAACCACTCCTGGTATATCGCCCTGGCCATCTCTTCGAGGATTGCTATTCGGCGCAGGTTGTTCTCGATGAGGTCGTCGTAGGCGGAGAGGACTTCGACCACCTTGCCCCTGTTCGGAGGATATGGGATTTGGAACCGCTCAAGATCGTCCTTGTTGAGATTGGGGAAAGTAGTACGTCCCGTGGTACTCAGCAGGCGGCGCATCCCAGCCTCGATGCAATATCTCACAAACCTAGTCTCCGTGTCGGAAGCCCCGCGAACCGATCCGATCCCACGCCCGATGGCGTATGCTCGATCCGCCCAGTTTAGCCTGCCAGTAGTCGACCCTCTGACACAAAGCAGGATATCGCCCTTGTTGCACGCCCTCACGGGATCGGTAGTGAACACAGTGCATTGAGGATGGCTGGGACCGAATTCTGTCGGCCCGTTCAAAAGTGGCAATCCCTCTCCGGTCTCATTATACGTGTCACCTTTCGGTGATACTCCCATGGTGACCGTAGCCACTGTTGCCAGTTCGACATACTCCGTCACCATGAGACTAGACC
>JAKJAB010000605.1 GCA_022707725.1 Chloroflexota bacterium
AAGGTGGTTTACCAGGTTTTTTTCGCTTGCATTTCCTCCCTATTTCGTCTTTAATTAACCTGATTAGATCAATTGTCAAGGAGAAAAAATGACAACCTCTTCTGAGAAATTCCACGGTCGCAAAGCCTTCACTCCAACCCCGCTGAAACGACGCACGCCTGTGCCATCCGATATCGAAATCGCACAGGAGGCGACTTTAAAACCAATCATGTTAATCGCAGAGGAGTTGGGTCTTCTGCCTGCTGAAACAGAACCCTACGGCGACACCAAGGCCAAGGTGCGCCTTGAAGTGTTGCAACGGCTAAAGCACATACCGGACGGGAAGTACATTGATGTGACGGCCATCACGCCGACGCCGTTGGGAGAAGGCAAATCCACCACCATGGTGGGGCTCAGTCAGGCGTTGGGGGCGCACCTTGGCAAGAGCGTGATCACCTGCATCCGCCAGCCTTCACAGGGGCCGACGTTCGGCATCAAAGGCGGGGCAGCCGGCGGCGGTTACTCACAGGTTGTTCCGATGGAAGAATTCAACCTGCATCTCACGGGTGATATCCACGCCATCACCGCTGCCAACAACCTGTTGGCGGCCGCGATCGACGCGCGCATGTTCCACGAGAAGGAAGCTACAGACGAGCAGCTGTTCAACCGGTTGCTGCCAAAAGATAAGAACGGAAAACGCCACTTTACCAGGGGAATGGTCGCCAGGCTTGAAAAGCTGGGCATCAGCGTTTCAGACCCTGATGAACTGAATGAGGAGCAAAGGCGGCAACTCTGCCGCCTGGATATTGACCCTGATACCATCACCTGGCGCCGCGTGGTGGATACTTCTGATCGTTTCCTGCGCGGCATCACCATTGGCGAAGGCCCGGATGAAAAAGGTTTCACCCGCCGCACAGGTTACGATATCACGGTGGCATCAGAGATCATGGCCATCCTTGCGCTCACCACTAGCCTGATAGATATGCGC
>JAKJAB010000606.1:0-268 GCA_022707725.1 Chloroflexota bacterium
TGAACAACATGGGCGCAGTCTTTCACCCCACCATCACGCTGCTCAACGCGGGTTGGATTGAGACCACATACGGGGATTTTGAGTTTTACATTGACGGCGTTTCCCCCTCGGTGGCAAAACTGCTGGAGGCGGTGGACCGCGAACGCTGCACGGTTGCCTCCGCGTTGGGCATCCGCGCGCGCACCGGTCTGGAATGGCTGGCTTTGGCGTACGACGCCCGCGGGGATAGCCTGCACGACGCCATTCACAACCAGAGCGGCTACTACGG
>JAKJAB010000606.1:288-967 GCA_022707725.1 Chloroflexota bacterium
CGCTACATTTTCGAGGAGATACCGATGAGCCTGGTGCCGATTGCGGCGCTGGGGCAGCGCTACGGGGTTTCCGTGCGCGGGATTGACGCGATAATCAAGCTGGCGTGCATCATCCACAACACGGATTACTGGCGCAAGGGGCGCACGCTGGAAAAGCTGGGGATTAAGGACCTGAGCGTGGAGGAGCTGACGCACTACGTGGAGACCGGCGAAAGGGAGTGAGTGGGGCTTCCCCGCTTGGTGGGAAGACGTCTTGTTTTCGAATGGACAGGAGACCCTTGGAACAAAGCAAAGGTATAATGTTCGATAATTGAGGGAATAAATGGGGCGTTTTACGCACCCTGGTAAGAGCGAGACTAATAAATGCCTATGAACGAGAACGAACGACTTGCCATTATCAAGCGCTATCTTAGTGAAGTCACCGAACAATTCAATAGCGGGCAGGCTAAAGAGCATGCATACCGACCGGCTCTTCAGAGACTGATGTCCTCTTTTGACGATGTCACCGTCGTCAATGATCCAAAACGGTCCGAACATGGCGCTCCGGATTTTGTCTTTCTCAAGTCTTCCAATCGGAAAATTGTCAAAGGGTACGCGGAAACAAAAGATATCACGGTCGATCTGGATAAAACCGAAAAGACCGAGCAGATGAAGCGCTATCACGCTTACTCCAATCTCT
>JAKJAB010000607.1 GCA_022707725.1 Chloroflexota bacterium
GGAGAAACCATCGTCGCAAAAGTCGCTGCTGACCTGGAATACGCCCAGACTACCATCGGGCTCAATTCCACTCCGACCATTCTGCTGAATGGACGGCCGTGGTCCTATGACTGGAGCGCGAGCACGCTTGGCATGGTCGTCGATGTATTGAAATACGAAAAGGGCAATCTGGAAACTGCATGCCCGCCCTGGGTGATTGACCAGTCCAAGTCTTATACCGCGACCATTGAAACCGAAAAAGGCGATATCGTCATTCAGTTGTTTGATGACGAAGCCCCGCTCACGGTCAATTCCTTCGTGTATCTGGCGGAGAAAGGCTTCTTTGACGGCGTCACCTTCCAGGCGGGCGACCCCAGCGGCACAGGGATTTCCGGCTCGGGTTACGAGTTCCGCGATGAAATCGTCAGCACCCTGACCTATGATGAAATCGGGATGGTTGGCATGGCGAACGCGGGAGCGAACACCAACGGCAGCCAGTTCTTCATCACCTATGTGCCCGCTACGCAGTTGACCGGCAAGTACACCATCTTTGGCAAGGTACTTGAAGGTATGGATGTGCTGCAGAACCTGACCGAGCGCGACCCGCAGAACAACCCCGATGCGCCAGCCGGCGATAAAATCATCAGCATCACCATTGAGGCAAAATGAGCTTTGAGCCTGAAGCTCAACAACAAACCAAAACCGCAAAGACTGACTGGATGAGTATTCTCCAGTTAGTCTTTTCTTTAATGGTATTCCTTTCCTTTTTGGGCGGGGCTGTTTTGCTGGCTGCTGCCAGCAACACCTTTTCTGCCGCGCCGGAACTGGCTGGCTTAAACCAGGGCAGCCTGACCTTATTGGTGAGCGCGTCCGCGGCGCTGGCGCTGCTGAACCTGCCTTCCGTGGTCAGTTCCATCAGCAGGTTGGCTTCCGCCGGGCACCCATCGGATGCGGGCGCAAGCAGCCAGGACGCGGATAAGAAAC
>JAKJAB010000608.1:0-255 GCA_022707725.1 Chloroflexota bacterium
TCGAGAGTGTGGTCCGACAGGCCTGTAACGACACCAAAACGGTTAATCATGCCTGGTATCGCGCGCAGGTTATAATCGGCGGCCGGTGCTGGATAGCCGCTTACACAATGGAGAATTGCCAGTTGGTCGCAACCTCCATCGGGCATCGCGTGCCATTTGAATCGCCTGGTGTATTTCTTGTTCATCTGCCATACCCGTTGAGATTAAGGTCCCCTTGTCTATATGTAATTTATGTGCGATTTTCAGGGCTCACTA
>JAKJAB010000608.1:319-556 GCA_022707725.1 Chloroflexota bacterium
CGCATCGGGCTATTCGAAAATACTCGCGTCCGCATAAAATTCTGGACCACTTGAACTGCATCTGGTTCGTAGTACGCTAAAGTCTAAAGTCGAAAGTCTAAAGTCGAAAGTCGAAAGTTGAAAGTCTTGTACGAGGAAAGTGATACCGAAAGTCCGTCTTTTACTTTCATCTTTCTACTTTCATCTTTCTACTTTTATCTTTCTACTTTTATCTTTCTACTTTTATCTTTCAACTTT
>JAKJAB010000608.1:566-944 GCA_022707725.1 Chloroflexota bacterium
TATCTGTTTAGAGCCTCCAATAGTCTCAGATAGTCTTTCTGTGTCTCGTAAACCATAGCAGAGATAAAATTAACGAAAGCCCTGGACTTCCCTTTGTTGTATTCCTTCAGGGTATCAATATACTCCCCCCTTAAGACAGGCGGAATAAGCGTTATAACATATTTTTCTTGTAACAGGGCTAAATTCATCAAAAGCCGTGCCGTCCTGCCATTACCGTCAACAAAAGGGTGTATCGTTACAAACTCTCCGTGTATGAGGGCGGAAAGTTCCACCGGGTGATATTTTCCCTTTAACGCCGGTATCCGGTCGCATAGTTTTTTCATTAAGTCCGGGACTTCTTCGGGCCGTGGCGGTATGTAGTCGGTTCCGGATATAAAG
>JAKJAB010000609.1:0-285 GCA_022707725.1 Chloroflexota bacterium
TCACTTGGTGGATTTTTTGGTCCGTTTTTTGTGATTGAGTTTTCTGCATAGCCTTTCCAAAGATTACTTTCAGCTCTTGTGTTAGGATCGATCACTGATCCTAATTTAGATTTTTGACTAAGCTTTTCATAAAGTAAAATATATTCATGATTAATCTTTACATGGTATTGGTTATCAGTATGACCTTCTGTGTTCCAGATGAGACTAGCGATGAAACATTCCTCCCCGAACACCTCATTCATCAACATCCGCAAATGCTGCACCTCGTTGTCGTCGATGCTGACG
>JAKJAB010000609.1:309-940 GCA_022707725.1 Chloroflexota bacterium
TCGAAAGCCACTTGGAGTGGAATCGACCGTCCGACTTCTTATTGGTGGTGAGGGGGCGGCCCTCACCGTCGATCTGGCCTGTGCGGCGCAGGTAGTCCTCCAGCGGCTCGGTGAAATTGTCGTCGTAGACGAAATCGTTACCGGTGTTGTAGGGCGGGTCGATGTAGATCATCTTGACCATGCCCTTGTAACTCTTGCGCAGGAGCTTGAGGACCTCGAGGTTTTCGCCCTCGATGAAGATGTTGGAGGTGGTTTCCTCGTCCACGCAGGGGATCAGCGTGCCCTCGGCGGGCTTGCCCGCGAGTCTGCGCGCCTCGCGCTTTCCCGGCCAGAAAAGCCCGAAATGCTCGCTCGTCTCTTCCTCGTCCTCGGCGGGGAGCGCCGAAGCGAGATCGCGCAGCGTTGACCAGTTGATGGCGCCGTCGGCGAAAGCCTCAGGGAAGAGTTCCTTGAGCGCCTCGATCCTGTCGGCGTCGGGCAATGTGTCGGGCGTGATTCGTTCAATGGGCATCGTTGTTTCCTTTGACTTTATACATCGTCGAGAAGATTGCCTTCGATGAAGGCTTCCGGCGCGATTTCCGTCCCGTAGTCGTCCAGGTAGCGCCTGAATCCCTGGTTGCCCCGGTCGCTG
>JAKJAB010000060.1 GCA_022707725.1 Chloroflexota bacterium
CCGGCATCGAAAGCCCGGCATACCATCTCGAAGGTGAGCGCCTCCAGGTCAGGGGTGAGCTGGTTGAGCATCGACTGCGGCCCCTCTGCTGCAAGCACACGCGCGCGCCGGACAATGCCCCGGTTGTTGATAAGCGTTTCCAGGCAGCCTGAATTTCCGCACTGGCAAGGCTCGCCATTTTCGACGACGACCACGTGACCGATCTCCCCGGCGCCCAGCGGGTTGCCATGAAACAGCCGTCCGGCAAGAACAATCCCCGCCCCTACGCCCTTCCCCGTGTGGATCACCACCAGATCCTTCGCCCGCTGAAGTTCTGAAGCATCGCTTTCGCCGAATGTGTACTCGCCGAGCGCCGCTGCCTGACAGTCATTCGCCATATAGACGGGTAACTGATAACGCGCCTGCAGCAAATCGCAAAGGTGCACGTCATGCCAATTGAGATTCACAGCCTGGTGAATGACGCCATCCACAGCATCCACCAACCCCGGCGCGCCAATGCCGATGCCGAGTAGCGGATGCTGCGCCGCCGCGACCAATGCATCCACCAGCGCGTAGACCAGATTCAACGCGGCTTCCCCGTCGTTGCCTTGCAGGGGCAAAGTCACCCGGTGGCGGATATTGCCCCGTAAATCGATCAGGGCGCCGCGAAAATCCTCGCGCGCCAAGTCAAGCCCGATCAGACACCGTGAACTCGCATCCACCCGTAGCAGGATGGCACGTTTGCCGCCCGTGGAAGGCGCATGTCCGATCTCTTCGATCAACCCTTCGTCTATCAATTCGGCGACCACGTCGGAAACGGTGGGACGGGTCAGGTGTGTCATGCGCGCAATTTCAGCCCGGCTGATTTCTTCACGTTCGTAGATGGTGCTGAACACCAATCGGGTATTGTGAATTCGCGTTTGCTCGTGCGTTGCTTTTTTGGCCACAGTTTGCGTTTTGAAAATTAACTATAGAGGGATGTTAGAAAGTTAAGTTTACTTACGAAGTAAGTATACATCCTTTTAAGGCGTTTGTCAAGCATTTTCGGATCTTCATTGCCACAAATTTTCTGGATAAATGCCCTGCCGAATCAACGCGCGAATCGCCCGTTCGACCCGCGGGCGATCCTCTTTATAGGTCACCCCAAACCACTGCGCGTCACTGGCAAGCACTCTGACGCGCGCCTTCTTCTCCTGCACCATGTCGCCCACGATGTTGGGCAAGAAAAACTCCGCCTTCTGTAAATTGTGCGCATTATTTTCAAGAAAGATGGGAAACCGGCATTCCAATTCGCCGAACAGACTCGATGTGAAGCCCCAGATGTTCATCGAGACGGTAGCCTGCGCGGGGATGTCGATCCAGGTCACGCCATCCTCGGTGTAGGCGATGCGTTCGTCCAATCGCTCGATGTGTGTCCGCTCGCGAATGTGGACAAGGAAGCCGTCGTCATCCACGGTGCAGATGCCGCGCGAGACGTGTCCGTGCTCGGTGATCGTGTTCTCCAGCACGTAGCCGACCATACAGTAATCGTAGAAGCCATCTTTGTCCACCGCGTGAGCAAGATACCTCGACAGCGTCTCGAAGGCGGCGCGCCCGTAGAAGTCATCGGCGTTGATGACGGCAAACGGCCGGGCGACCTCCCCGCGACAACTCAGCACCGCCTGCCCGGTACCCCACGGCTTCTGGCGCTCCGGCGGCAGCGTGAATCCCGATGGTAAATCCGTCAGCCGCTGAATGACATAAGCCACATCACAATGCCGCTCGATGGTCGTCCCAAAACGTTCCCGAAACGGCGCTTCGATGATCTGGTTGACCACGAACACCACCTTGCCGAATCCGGCGCGCAGCGCGTCGTACACAGCGTAGTCGAGCAATGTCGCGCTATGTGGCCCCACCGGCTCGATCTGCTTGATGCCCCCATAACGACTCCCCAACCCCGCCGCCATCACGATCAACGTAGGACTTGTAGTCATAATCTCTCCTTCTCGCGGAGCGCCACGGCGATCGCGCGTATGCGCTCTTTTTGGTTCTCCAGCAGCCGCGCCAACACGGCCGGCTGTTCGAAAATTTCCGATTTCAAGCTCATCGCTATTGCCCTCCGAATTTTTGAATCCGCATGGTCACATCCTGGGCCAGCCGCATGATAAAGCCCTGCGCGTGCGCGACGACGCTCAGGTGCGGGTCTTCGATCAGCGGCGTGAGGTCCATCGCAAAGATCAGGCCCGTGGCGACGTCGGTGTCGTGCGAGGCGAAGTAAGTGGCGTTGGCCTGCCGCCGGCCCATCGTCGCCAGGTCGTAGCGCTTGCCGCCGCACACCTGCGAATCGAAGACGCCCAGCAGCGCAGCCTGCAATCCCTGGTGCGTCGAAACGTCGAACGTGACCTTGTCCGCATCGACCATCCAATCCAGGTTGCGCCACACCTCACAGCCGTAGAGATGCTTGGGGCGCATCCCGGCGGGCAAACGGCGCAGCGCCTCGATCACCCGCAGCGTCACGGCGACGTGGGTATCGTGCTTGTCCGCCAGATTGTGCGTGTAGACGATCTCAGGCCGCGCCAGCTCGAACAGCCCGCACAAGTCTTCGACGGGCCCCGGATCGGCGCTGTCTTTCAGCACGGCGCTTGGATAATCCAGCAGCACCTGCGCGCCGTATTCACCAATGACGGCGGCCTTCTTTTGCTCCCTGCGCCGCACGACCTGCATCTCCGCGTCGGTGTAATCGCCGTACAAGTCCGCGCGCGGCGATCCTGCCCCGTTGGTCACGACGACGCCGGTGAACCAACAGGTATCACACTGAAAACTCTTGAGGATGCCGTCGAACGCCATAATCTCCAGATCGTCTTGATGCGCACCTACCGCCATATACATCGTGCGCGCCAGCGCCGCCTCTACCGGCGTCCCATCCGGCACAAAAATCTCCGCCGTCTCTCGATGTAGTTTCATCTCAACTCCTTGTCTGTGGTAACTGGTGATTCGTAATGCGCTGTCGATATTCTCCGATTCCAGATTACCAATCCTCGATTACTGCTGACCAATCGCCGGGAGGCTAGCTGCCGCGATCGATTGCCCTACACGGCGGCTCTTCTCGTCGGGCAGTTGGATGTGGATGCGCGCCGCCAGTTCGGGGAATTCCGCGTTCAACACCATGGTCGCCCTATCGAGGATGAGCTGCCCGCCGCTGCCGGACGTGCAGCGCCCCAAGAGAAGGACGTGGCGCAGGTCGTAAAAATCGGCGTAGTGCGCGAGGGCATAGCCCATGTACACGCCCATCGTCTCCCAGATCTGCCGCGCGCCCGCGTGCCCGGCCTCCAGCTTCTCCTGGACAAATTTCAACTTCGCTGCCGGCGTGATATCCTCCGGCAATGTGATGCCCGCGCGCGGGGCCAACCGGAAGACGCACTGCTGCGAGAAATACGTCGCCCCCACCCCGCGGTCGCCTGACCACTCGTCCACGGAAGCATCGGGACTGTAATCCACCGGCACAAAAGCCAGCTCATTGAGCCATCCAGTGATCGTCCCGTCCGGCGCGACATAACCGGCTGCCTGGCTCGATCCCAGCGCGATCCCCAGCACGCCGTTGTCCTCTAGCGACATCGCACCCGCCAGCGCAGTCACATCGCCGTCGTTGATGATTTCGAGCGGCGCGCCCATTTCGTCGCGGATGCGCAAGAAGAGCGTCCGGATCGCACCATACCGTTCTTTGGGGACGGCGCGAAACAGCGAGGCTACCCGCACCTGGTTGTCAACATAGATACCAGCGGAACTGCCGCCAATTGCATCCACGCGGGGCAATTTCGCCGCTGCCGCGCCCAGGCCTGCCATGATCTCGCGGTAATGATAGTCGGGATCGCTGTGGACGCTCGGCTCCCACACCACCTCTTCGCTGTAGATTGCCTCACCGTCTACCACAGCGGACACTTTGCGGTCCGAAGCTCCCAGATCGAAGCCGATGCGATAACCTTCCAGGTGACGGCCCAGCGGGCGACCGCTCTCGCGCGCCGGCGGCGCGGCTTCTGGCGCACAAGGGACAACGATGAATGGGCGCTCGTAGACATCCTCGCCCATGAAGTGATAGTCGAATTCCCGCGCGCCGCCGGGCGCATAGATCCCCTGTAGAGCCGTCCCGATGTCCAACGGCCCGCCCACATAGACCCGCCAACCGCCGCGCTGCCAGAGCAGAAACTTGAACAGCCGTTCGGCATAAGGCAGGTTGGCGCCAGCCTGGGGATGCCCGGCAGGGAAGACGCATGTCTCGAAGCGCGAAACGACGCCGTTGAGCTGCTCTACGCCAAAGATCAGCGGCGCGCCGCCACCCGCATCGGCAACAGCAGATTGGAAAGCGCGATTCGCCAGAATCGCTGGCCGAAATCCCGGATCGAGCGGGGGTGTAAAACGAGGTTCGACGAGTTCAAAATCTTGCCGCATACCATCTCCTCCGAGAGTAGTCTGGGTAGTCGTGAGTCGGGTAGTCAAGGTGCGAACAGCTACTATGCGCACATTCGACACGGGTTTTTGAAAAAGATACTGGTTCCGAGGTGCTTAGAAAGTTAAATTTACTTACCAAGTATTATAGCGCAGAATGATGGGATTGTCAAGACGCAAACTCAGAAAAAAGAGGGTTATCTGTTCTGCTGGGAGAGGAGCGCCACTTTTCTATTTTTGGTCGAGAGGCATTTCCAGACGCGGATCTGGCGATCCACTCGAAGCAAAGCCCGGCAAAGAAGGCGACGGACTACAAGACTATCCGACTAAAGACCATTCGACTCTCCTGAGCCGTTTTTGCTACGCACGAGCAACGTCCAGGTTCCTTTCTGGACGGCTTTGTTGTTCTGGTTGAAGATCGTGACGTACAGCGTGACCAGACCGCCATCGTAGCCGGGCATTTCGTGCTTTTTGTTGACTTTGAGCGTAGCCCAGATTGTATCGCCAACTTTGACCGGGGCGCGGTATTTCCAGTCCAGGCCGACAAAGGCATCGATGGAGCCACTCAAATGCCCCACACTGTTGGCCAATCCGGTACCGATGGACAAAACCAGCGCGCCCTGTACAATCAATTCTCCGAAAGGCGTGGAAGCTGCGAAGTCGGGATCGGTGTGCAATGGATTGTAATCGCCGGACAGCTTAGTGAATGTCTCCAGGTCCTCCTGAGTGATTGTGCGCCGGGTGGTTTCGAAATGCAGGCCAGGATGCAGGTCTTCGTAGTAAAGCTTTTCGACGGGCATAACAACCTCCGAGCCAGGAGTCGCAGGTCAGAGTGTGTGCAGCAATTCCTCGAACAAAGCAACGTAGCCTTGCACGGTGCATTCAATGGAAAAACGCTCGGCGATCTCCTCGCGGGGGCGGATGTAGGCGTCGTGGTGGTCCAGGACTTGCAGCATGGCCTCCGCCAGGCCTTCGGCATCACCGATGGGGGCGATTTCCCCCATGCCGGTTTGCTGGATAGGCTGGCGCACGCCGGGCAAATCGCTGGCGACGCATGGGACGCCGCACAGCATCGCCTCCACCTGCACCAGGCCAAACGACTCGGTGGAGTTGAGGCTCGGCACGACGAGCAAATCCAGGTTGGGGTAAAAAGCTGCCATCTGGATCGGGTCCAGCACATCCAGAAACTTCCATTTATCCATATCTTCGTAGCGGCGGATCGCCGGGGCCACCTGCCTGGCGTAAGCCTCCTCCGCCAACACGTCGCGGTACTGTCCGGCAAAGAGGATGCGCGCATCGGGGTAGCGTTCCAGAACGCGCGGAAAGGCGTTGAGCAAAACATCGACACCCTTCTCCGCCGCCATACGTGCCGCCATGCCGATCACCGGATGCGCGCGTTGGGGGTTGTGCATTTTGGCGAAGGCGGCGATGCCGGAAGGCGTCATCGGCGGCAATTCAACGGGTGGGGAAATGACGTTGAGTTTGTCGCTGAATTTGCGCAGAAGTGGGGAGTGATCAGCAAAATCTTGGGTATAAGCAACGATTCTGTGGGAGAATTCCCCTGCCAGGTTGTTCATAACGTCAACAACCCGGTTCACAAAACGATTGAAAACACTTGGAGAAAGTTGCAAGTCACAATGATAGGTGAGAACAGTCGGCTTTTTCAGCAGCCGGCCGCGCAGGGCCACGCCCGCTGCATCGAATTGGGGCAGGTGCAAACTGATGACGTCGGCCTGTGCAACCAGCTTCCACGCCAGGAAGCCGAACGTGGGCATGATCACGCCTTTGCTGATGCGGAAGAGCACTGGCGCGCGCACGACGTTCACGCCATCAATCGTCTCACGGCGCGGCAAGTGACGGCTGTAGTGCGAGGTGAGGATCGTAACTTCGTGTCCCTGCCGGGCCAGTCCCTTCGCCAGCCGCTCCGCGTAGATGGTCAAACCGCTGGTATGCGGGCGGTAATAGGTCAAGACGACGAGAACGCGCATAAATGACTCCGTGATGTTGTAATTGGTAATTGGTAATTGGTAACGAGTAATGAGTAATGAGTAATGAGTAACCAGTAACGAGTAACGAGTAACCAGTAACCAGTAACGAGTAACGAGTAACCAGTAACCAGTAACCAGTAACCAGTAACCAGTAACGAGTAACGAGTAACCAGTAACCAGTAACCAGTAACGAGTAACGAGTAACGAGTAACCAGTAACCAGTAACGAGTAACGAGTAACCAGTAACCAGTAACCAGTAACCAGTAACCAGTAACCAGTAACCAGTAACCAGTAACCAGTAACCAGTAACCAGTAACCAGTAACCAGTAACCAGTAACCAGTAACCAGTTACCAGTAACCAGTAACCAGTTACCAGTAACCAGTAACCAGTAACCAGTTACCACCTACCGCTCATCACTTCAAAATGTAATACGTCCCCCGCTTCTCCCCAATCTTGAGGAGCACGCCGCGCTCGACCATATCCGCCAGATCGAGGCGCAGCGTTTCGGCGGTCACGTCGGGGCAGAGTGTTTGGTAGTCGCGGTTGGTGATGCGCTCGTTCTTTTGCAAGTAGGTCAGCGCCTTGGCCTGGCGCTCGTTCGTCGTCAGATCGACGGCAGCGGGCTTAATGGGCTGCCGCTGATGCACGTTCTCGAAGACGACGGTGAACGCATAGTCCGATGCGCGGAACTGGGGCGGTGGATGCCCGGCGTTCACCATATCCTGGATCATCAGGTCTACGCCAAGTCCTAACTCCTCAATGTACCCCCACTGGAATAGCCCGTTGACGATGCGGGGGTTGCGCGAGAAGTGCTCATCCACGATGTTGTCGACGGTGATGAAGCCGGGCAGCCCGCCGGGGCTGGAAATCTCCAGCCGGTCGGCGAACATGCGCACCTCGATGGCGCGCCCACGCATGCGATAGTCGCGGTGCGCCACGGCGTTGACCAGCGCCTCGCGGATGGCGGTCGGTGGGTATTGCCACTGCTCCTTGCGCTCCAGGCCGCGCACCACCGCCCCCACGCGGATCTCGTCTTGCAGGATGTCCCACGCGCGCTGGATGATGTGCGCCAGCGGGCCGCTGAACTCCACGCGCCGTCCGTAGCCGGGATCGCCGCCTTCGCGGTGAACCTGCGTGCCGTCAAAGCGCACGAACGTCAGTCCGCTGCGGGGGATGAACGCCTGCGGGTTCTTGCCGAAGAGGAGGATGCCCGCCACGGTTGGCTGACCTCCTGGGAGCAACCACCCCATCTCCACGAGCACGTCATCGAGCGGGCGGCTCAACGGGCGTCCCTGGCGCTTTTCCCACATCTCGACGAATTCGCGCAGCGTGTCGGCGTCGAAATCGTCGCGCGTCGCGCCGGGCACCGGTTCGGCTTCGTATTCCCCGGTGGAGCGGCTGGCGAGGATCTGCTGCACCTTTGCGCCGTCGAGCGGGCGGTTTTCTACGCCTGCGCGCACGAGCACCCGGCCATCGTGCAGTGTGTGCAATTCGGTGCTACGATGCACGCGCCCCACGAAGACGAATGCCCCGCCGGTCTCGACTTGCTCCCAACGAGCGGGAACCGGGGGGCGGCAGAGCCGTTCAGCCTGCTGTACGATTTCGCCGAACTCGTCGGGATAGAGGCCGCCGATGGGCGTGCCGGGAGCCGGTGCACCGCCGTCGGCAGTGTCGCTGTCATCGGCGACGCCCACATAGAGTGTACCGCCATCGGCGTTGGCGAACGCCACCAACGTTTCAGCCAGCAGCCCGGCATCTGCCGTTGGCAGCAGCGCCGTCAACTGGCTGGAGCGAGGCCGGATTGTGTCGCGCATATCGACGCTCCTTTAGGACTTAACCACGAATCTTCACGAATCCTCACTAATCTGGTCTAGCGCTTCGCCAGGATCAGTGTCACTCGCGGTAGAACTAACTTCGCTGTTGTGAGTGTTGCTATCGCCATTGCCGTTATTCGCACCACCGTTGGGCAGCCGCGCGAGGGTGGCGACCCGGTCGCCATTCTTCAGGTCCATCATCTGCACGCCGCGCGTATAGCGTCCCATTTTTGGGATTTGCTCCACGCGAGTGCGTAGTACGATGCCGCCTTCCGACATCAGCGTGACCTCGTCGTCATCCTGAACCACGCGCCCATCCACGACGAGGCCGGTCTTCTCGTTGACGCGATAGGCCACCACACCCTTGCCACCGCGTCCCTGCGTGCGAAATTCATCCAGCATAGTGCAGCGCCCGTATCCCCTCAACGAAGCCAGGAAGAGCGCGCCCTGCGGTTCGACCACCTCGGCGACGGTTAGCTTGTCTCCCTCATCCATACGGATGGCGATGACCCCCGCCGCCCCACGTCCCATCGGACGAACGTCTTGCTCGTTGAAGCGCAACCCCTGGCCCTGCTCCGTCACCAGAATGAGATCGTCGTTGCCCTGCGTGAGGCGCACCCAGCCCAACTCGTCGCCATCGTTGAGCGAGATGGCGATGAGGCCGCTTGGGCGCACTGCGCTTACCTCCGAGAGGGCGACGCGCTTGATGCGTCCCTGCCGCGTGATCATCGACAGGTAGCGCGCGCCGCCATCCGGCGTCTCCTCGAAACTCGACACGGGTACGACGGCAGTGACGTGCTCTTCGGTGTCCACCGCCAGAATGCCCGCGATCAGCGAGCCTTTGGCCGTGCGTCCGGCGTCGGGAATTTGGTAGACCTTTTCCTGATAAACCTTGCCCTTGTCGGTGAAAAAGAGCAGCGTGTCGTGACTGTAAGCCGAAAGCAGCGTGGTGATTTCATCCTCGTCGCCGGTCGCCATGCCGATGACGCCGCGCCCGCCGCGCCCTTGCGCGCGGAAGGTCGTCCAGGGCATACGCTTGATGTAGCCGCGCTGCGTTATAGCGATCAGCACATCCTCTTCCTCGACCAGGTCCTCCTCGTCGAGAAATGCGTTAGCGTCGGGACGGATGGCGGTGCGGCGCGGGTCAGCGTAGTGCTCGCGCAGTTCGAGCAAGTCCTGGCGGATGACCTCGCGCTGTTGCAGCGGCGAGGCCAGCAGCCCTTCGAGATAGGAGATCGTCTTGAGCAACTCGGCGTATTCTTCCTCGAGTTTCTGGCGTTCCAGCCCGGTGAGGCGGCGCAATTGCATGTCAAGGATCGCCTGCGCCTGCACCTCGCTCAGCCCGAAATTCGCCATCAACCGGTCGCGGGCAGTTTCAACGTCCGGGCTTTCGCGGATGGTCTTGATGATTGCGTCCAGGTGATCCAGGGCGATAAGCAGGCCCTCGACGATGTGCGCGCGCGCCTGCGCCTTGTTCAGGTCGAACTGTGAGCGGCGCACCAGCACCTCGATACGGTAATCGAGGAAAATTTGGAGCAAGCGGCGGAGCGGCAGCACGCGCGGGACGCCATCGACCAAGGCGAGTAGTTGAATGCCGAAGGTGGATTGCAGCGGCGTGTGTTTGTAGAGGCGATTGAGCGCCTTCTGCGGTTGCGCGCCGCGCCGCAATTCGATGACGATGCTCATCCCACGCTTGTCCGACTCGTCGCGCAGGTCGCTGATTTCTTCCAGTTTGCCCTCGCGGACAAGTGCGGCAATGCGTTCGAGCAGGCTCGATTTGTTGATCTGGTACGGGATCTCGGTGACGACGAGGCGGAAGCGCCCGCCGCGCATCTCTTCCACGTTGGCGACGGCGCGTACGACGGCTTTGCCGCGCCCGGTGGCATACGCTTTGATAATTGGTTCCTGCCCCAGGATTTGACCGCCGGTGGGAAAATCTGGCCCCTTGATGTACTCGATCAGCTCTTCGACGCCGATTTCCTCACGGCGATCCCAGTTGTCGAGAATGTGCACCAGAGCGTCCACGATTTCGCCCAGGTTGTGCGGCGGGATGCTGGTCGCCATCCCCACGGCGATGCCCGACGCCCCATTGACGAGCAGGTTAGGCAAGCGCGCGGGCAACACAGACGGCTCTTGCAGGCTCCCGTCGAAGTTATCCACCCAATCGACCGTGTCTTTCTCGATGTCGTTGAGCATCTCCATCGCAATGTGCGAGAGGCGCGCTTCGGTATAGCGCATCGCGGCTGGCGGGTCGCCATCGATGGAGCCGAAGTTGCCCTGTCCGTCGACCAGCATATAGCGCACGGAAAAATCCTGCGCCAGGCGCGCCATCGCCTCGTAGACGGCGGAGTCGCCATGGGGGTGGTATTTACCGAGGACTTCACCGACGATACGGGCGGATTTCTTGTGCGGCGTGCCAGGACGTACGCCCATGTCGTGCATCGCGTACAGAATGCGACGCTGCACGGGCTTGAGGCCATCGCGCGCGTCGGGCAGCGCCCGCGCCACGATCACACTCATCGCATAATCGAGGTACGCCGTGCGCATCTCGTGTTGTATATCTACCGTCTTGATGATGCCGATCTCGTTTTCTGTGCTCAACAGGCTTATTCCTCCACAGGTTCAGCGTTGTGGGATGGCGATGGCTGCCCGATAAATCCCATGAAGTCCACGCAGACCTGTCACATTTATGGAATTTACGACAGACGATCAGGAAACATGAGGGTTTCCAGAACGCTATTATACCCTAAAAAGAGGAGAGGGCGAATGTGCCATAACCAAAGACCCATTCACTCTTTTGTAAAAATATGGTAAACTAACAACTGGTTCAAACAACGGCTTATTGACATCCCTTAGGGTTGTGCTAAACTAAACTTGAGGTGTATGACTTGAGGAGGTAACCTATGATAGAAGAACGAAACCCGCAATCCACACTCGCAGAAGCGCAGAAAGACGCCGCGCCTGCACAAGAAAAACTCAAGGTCGTTTGTATCGAAGACGAACCCGAAATGATTGAATTGATTCGTTTGATTTTGGGGCGACGGAATTTCGAACTTATCGGTGCCGTGGGCGGGCGTGAAGGTTTGGAGGCCGTGCGCAAAATCAAACCCAAGCTGGTGCTGCTCGATCTGATGATGCCGGACATCGACGGGTGGGAAGTCTATCAACAGATGAAGGCGGACGAGGAATTGAGCCACATCCCAGTGATCGTGGTGACAGCCAAAGCGCAGAGCATTGACAAAGTTCTCGGTTTGCATATCGCCAAAGTTGACGATTATGTGACCAAGCCCTTTGGTCCGCAGGAATTGCTGGCCAGCGTCAACAAAGTGTTGGGCACGAAATTATAATAACCGGTCGCTTTAACGTCATCATTCAAGACTGTCTGCTATACGCCCTCGGGCAAGGCTGGCAATGTGACGTTCCAGAGCGCTGGGCTGTCGCAGGCCCGGCGCTCTGATTTCTCGAAAGGGAGTCACGTGTTGGGAGGTAGGGGACAATATGGCGGAACGTATCAAGATTGTTTATATCGAAGATGACCAGGACATGATTGACCTCGTCGGCGTCATCTTGAGCCGGGATAATTTCGAGATTGTTGGGGTCCGCGAAGGACAGAAAGCATTGGAGACGATTCGCCAGGTCGAACCGGCGCTCGTTCTGCTTGATCTGATGCTGCCCGATATGGGTGGGTGGGAAATCTACCAAGCCATGAAACAGGAGCCGACCATGCGCGATATTCCGGTCATCGTCATTACCGCGCGCGGCGCCCCCATCGACAAGGTGCTTGGTGAGCATGTGGCCAAAGTACAGGTGTATCTCGTCAAACCATTCGGTACCCACGAACTCCGGGACAATGTGAAACGTGTGTTGGGGATGACGAGTTAGGCGCGACGCCTGATTCACGTTCGATTCAGCAGGAACCTCTCCATGCCCACAGCGAGCTTGTTGGCGATTGGCAATGAGCTGCTCAATGGCGCCGTCCGCGACGCCAACCTTTTCTCGTTGAACCAACACCTTACGCGGATGGGCTTTAGCGTAGAATACGCGGCCATGGTTCGCGATGATCCCACGAAAATCGCAACCATGTTTTTGTTTCTTCTCACCCAACAGCCGGATGTATTGCTGTGCAGCGGCGGCCTCGGTCCCACCGAAGATGATTTGACGTTATCCGCGCTGGCGGAAGCGCTCCATGTACCACTCACTCTCAACAGTGCCGCGGCCGACCTCGTCGAGTGCCACTACGATCGCCTGCTGGCGCAACACTACCTCGCGCAGCGCGGACCGGCGTTCGCCCGCCAGAAGATGGCGACGTTGCCCTCCGGCGCTGAACCCTTGCCCAATCCGGTGGGGACCGCGCCCGGCGTCAAGCTGGAACATCAGAGGACAGTGATCTACGTCCTGCCCGGGGTTCCGCTGGAATTGGAAGCGATCTTCGCCGCCTCGATTGCGCCGGAATTGCTGCGCCGCTTCAAGCCGGGGATGTGGGCCGAGCACACCTTACTCGTCCACTGTGACGATGAAGCCGATCTCGCTATCCCCTTGCGCGACGTAGCCCACCGGCATCCCGACGTCTATCTCAAATCCCTGGCGAAGCCGTTCCCGGCGGCCAGCGCCGCAGGCTTACAAGTGATCGCTGTGGCGCTGGCGCCGACCCTTACCGAAGCGCACACCGCCGCCCAAGCTACCCTGGATGATCTGCGCCGCACGGCGGAAGCCGCCGGTTTGCACACCAGCGACGTACTTTCCTCAACGGATTGACCAGATTTCAACGGACTTTCGATTGCCATTTGCCATTTGCCATTTGCCATTTGTCAGGAGGTATTTTATGGATTTAAAACTGACCGTCGTTCCTATCGAGAAACCGGAGCCGATTAACTTCATTTTGGGGCAGTCCCACTTTATCAAAACGGTGGAAGACCTGCACGAGGCGCTGGTGACAACCGTGCCCGGCATCAAGTTCGGCCTCGCGTTCTGCGAGGCGTCGGGCAAATCGCTGGTGCGCTGGTCCGGCACCGATGACGCCATGCTCGAACTCGCGCGTACCAACGCACTGGCGCTCAGCGCTGGGCACAGCTTCATCATTTTCCTGGGCGAGGGTTTCTATCCGGTCAACGTGCTCAACATTGTCAAAATGGTCCCTGAAGTGGCGCGCATCTTCTGCGCCACGGCCAATCCCACGCAGGTCATCGTCGCCGAGACGGAGCAAGGACGCGGCATCCTGGGCGTCATCGACGGGATGCTGACGCAGGGGATCGAGGGAGAAGAGGATATCGCCTGGCGCAAGAGCTTCTTACGGATGATCGGGTATAAGCTCTAGCTCCATGCCGTCCCCCCGCTTGTCTGCCACGCGCTGGTTGGAGTTGGTCAAACGGGATCCGGTCCCCTGGCTGCTGGATCCCGTGAATCCTTCTGCCCGCCTGCTGACGTTGCGCCATCTGTTCAGGAGACCCGAGACCGCTCTGTACGAGGAGAACGCCCGGTTGTTGGCCTGGCCGCCGGTTGCCATCCTGCGCGAGCACTGGGATCACGTCAACTTTTGGGGCCGCGAGCACGACCCGTATTTTGGCGGCGCGCTGGGTAATTTTGGTACACTGTACTTGTTCACGCAGATGGGCACGTCGGGTTTCCCGGAAGTCGAACCGGCGTGCGAGAACCTGCTCAATCAGGGGCGCGGCGAGGACGGGCGTTTTGCCACTGCCCGCGCTACCATCGGCAGCGAGAACGTGCCGTGGCTTTGCTACACCGGCATGGCGTTGCAGATTATGTGGCGCTTCGGCTACGAGAACGATCTACGCACGCGTTCGGCGCTGGCGGCGTTGCTCCACACCGTGCTCTTGCGCCCGGAACAGTTGGCTTGCCCGATCGCCAATGGCGCTTGCGCGCATGGATTGGTCAAGGCGTTGGCCGCGCTGGTCAGCATCCCCGCCGGGCAGCGCGGCGCGGACGAAGCGACCGCGATTGAAGTGCTGGGCGAATCCCTCATCAACCATCCCTTCGATTTCAACGGGCGTGACGCGGACTGGCTCCAGCCCACGTTTCCGCGCTATTACCGCTCCGACATCGTCGAACTGTGCCGCGTGGTGGCGCAGACGGACTTCCGCACCCACCCGCGTTTTCAGGGGTGGCTCTATCTGCTGCTCTCCCTCAAGACCGACGAGGGCCGCTGGACCAAAGCGCGCCCAACCCCCGTGTTGTCCGAAGAGCGCCTGCACCACCCC
>JAKJAB010000610.1 GCA_022707725.1 Chloroflexota bacterium
TCGTCGGTCAGGGTTAGCACCAGGATATCCCGGACCGAACGTACATACGTCCGCTCAATAGCGGCTATCCGGTCTTCAGTAAGGGACACGTACTTCCTCCGCTTTGGACAAAATCCGTTTTACGTTCTTAATCGTGTCCTCAGTTTCAGTGGCTACATCATGCCAGTATTCCCACTCGATGAAATCCTCATGCATCTGATAGTCGGCGCCATCAGGCAACCCTTGCGCCTCAAGTTCATCTAGGGTCGTTGCATAGGTTGTTTCGAAGCGGTTGACGCGCTCTTGCGCCATCTGCAGCCGCGCCTCGAGATGCGGCAAGCGCAATACAGACCCCTGTCGCAAAATGGAAACCATTTCTTGAGCCGGAAGCTCGGCAATATCCAATACATTGACGGTAGTTTTCATCATCAACCTCTTTTCCTCCTGCTTTCTCCTACAGGTCAGGATGCCTATAGTATACCCTGTTTTCGACAGGATGGACAGGGTTTTCAGGATAATTAAGCCCGCACGCTCGACATGCAAAGCCCTACGGGTTGCACTTCCAGCCTGTAGGACTTTGTTGCGTTTGGCCCGGTGGCTCTAGCCCTGGGCCGTCTCTGTGCCAGGTTGAAGCCGCCCCCCTTTAGTTCCCCCCAGAGGGGGGAAGATAGTGTCACGCGCCAATCTCTCCCCCCAGAAGGGGCCCCCATCGGGGGAAAGATAGCGTGCTTGGCCGGTCTCTCCCCCCCATCGGGGGGGATCAAGGGGGGGCTTTCACCTGCTCAAGGCGTCCTGCCTACATTGACGAACGGTTTATGGAACCTTATCCACGGCGCAGCGCTTTAGCGCAGCGACGACGGCGTCGATCTGTTGCTCGCTCAGGTTGTTGTGGAAGGGCAGGGCCAGGGTGCGGGGGGCGATGGCTTCGGTGACGGGGAGCGCGCCGGAGAGGTC
>JAKJAB010000611.1:0-259 GCA_022707725.1 Chloroflexota bacterium
GAACACTCGGTCGCAATCACGGCGCACGGTCCGGAGATATTGACGAAACTGTAAAAGCAGTTGGACTTGTCAAAAAGGCGAAAATAGATATAATAAACGTTTTGTGGCTATCGTAAGGAGTGATTAATGAAAGTAAGTGCTTCAATTAAAAAACGCTGTAACAATTGCAAGATCGTCAAACGCGACGGTCGGCTTTACGTCATTTGCACAAATCCAAGACACAAGCAGCGACAAGGATAAGGAATTAAACTATGGCTCG
>JAKJAB010000611.1:317-573 GCA_022707725.1 Chloroflexota bacterium
CCGCAGATAAAATTTTAGCGGAGACAGGGGTTAACCCTGATATCCGCGTCAAAGATTTAACCGAGACAGATCTTGCCAAGCTGCGTGATTACATTGCAGCTAACCTGAAGGTTGAAGGTGATCTGCGCCGTGAAGTGCAAATGAATATCAAGCGTTTGACGGAAATCGGTTGCTACCGAGGAATGCGTCATCGCCGCAATTTGCCGGTCCACGGGCAGCGTACGCGTACGAATGCGCGCACGCGCAAAGGTCCCAA
>JAKJAB010000611.1:660-912 GCA_022707725.1 Chloroflexota bacterium
CAAGCACGTACAGCACGAAGAACAACCAGTTCTCGCAAAGTTAAGCGCCAGGTTTCGGCGGCACAGGTGCATATTTATGCGTCCTTTA
Source organism: Chloroflexota bacterium (assembly GCA_022707725.1). Lineage (GTDB taxonomy): Bacteria > Chloroflexota > Anaerolineae > B4-G1 > SLSP01 > DSWT01. The sequence goes on from JAKJAB010000611.1 coordinate 749, forward strand.
ATAATACGATCGTCACCATAACCGACATGCAGGGTAATACCATTTGTTGGGGAAGCACGGGGACAGCTGGATTTAAGGGTTCACGTAAGAGTACACCATTTGCTGCCCGTTTGGCGACGGAACAGACCATGAAGACAGCCCAGTCGATGGGCGTGCAGGAAGTA
>JAKJAB010000612.1 GCA_022707725.1 Chloroflexota bacterium
GCTCTTCCCCGATGAGTTTAGCGAGCTCCTCGTACAGGTTTTCCAGGTGGGTAGGGTTGATAAGCGAGCTGCCCGCGCCCTGGTAGCGCGGTTCTTTAGCAAACCTGCCAATCAGCGCGATTTTGCCCGTACCCTCCAGCGGGAGCAGTCCGCCTTCATTTTTTAGCAGCACCGCGCCTTCAGCAGCAGTTCGCCTGGCCAGAGCGTGATGGGCTGCTTGGTCATACGAGAAGGCGGGGCGAAAGCCATCACTGGATTTTTGAATTAGCGCCAACACGCGTGCTGCGGCCCGGTCAAGTAGGGTTTCTTCGAGGTCTCCGGAGCGTACGGCAGCGATGAGCTTTTCGGTGTTGCCGTTTTCCACGCCCGGCATTTCCAGGTCCGTGCCCGCGCGCACAGCCTCGACAACTTCGTTCATCGCGCCCCAATCGGTGACAACCAGCCCCTCAAAGCCCCATTCCTCCCGGAGAATATCCGTGAGCAGCGCTTTGTTTTCACAGGCGTATGTGCCGTTCAGGCGGTTGTATGAACACATCACGGTCCAGGGCTGCCCGTTCAAACCCGGCCAGGTAGATTTCGCGCATAGCGCGCGCATCTACCACGGAGTTGGTGGTCATGCGGCGGTGCTCCTGATTATTCAGCGCGAAATGCTTCAGTGATGTGCCGACCCCCAGGGATTGCACGCCGAGGATGTGGCTTTTGGCAATCTCCCCGCTGAGGAAGGGGTCTTCGGAAAAGTATTCAAAGTTGCGGCCGCAGAGGGGGGAACGTTTGATATTGGCGCCAGGTCCCAAAATGACGCTGACACTTTCCTGCAGGCATTCTTCTGCCAGAGCCTGACCGACCTGAAAGACCAGGTCGCGGTTCCAGGTGGCTGCCAGCGCGGAAGCGGTCGGGAAGCAGGTG
>JAKJAB010000613.1:0-528 GCA_022707725.1 Chloroflexota bacterium
GATCACGAATGGAACCTTGCCGCGGCCGTGCTGGGTCAACTCGCGCTCGAGGGCTTCGAGGTCCATGTCGCCTTTGAACGGCTCCTGGCTATGGACTACATAGCCCTCGGGCCTGAGCAGGTTCACCGGCTCCGCGCCACGCAACAGTATGTGACCCTGCGTGGTGTCGAAGTGCATGTTGCCCAGCACCCGGTCGCCCGGTTTCACCATCATCATCATGAGGATGTGCTCCGCGCCCCTGCCTTGGTGCGCAGGGACGACATGCTTGTAGCCGGTGACCCGCGTGACCGCGTCGCGGAACTTGAAGAAGCTCTTGCTGCCTGCGTAGGCCTCGTCGCCCAGCATCATAGCCGACCACTGCGCATCACTCATGGCAGACGTTCCCGAGTCGGTGAGCAGGTCGATGTAAACGTCCTCGGACCTGATGTTGAACACGTTGTAGCCTGCTTCGCGGATGCGGTCAATGCGTTCTTCTCTCGTGGTCATCTTGATAGGTTCAACGACTTTTATGCGGTATGGTTCTGCGTA
>JAKJAB010000613.1:586-893 GCA_022707725.1 Chloroflexota bacterium
CCGACGCCGCGCAACCCCGCTGCCTCACCGGCAGGTCCGTCCTCGGCCGCGCCGGCATCTGCCGGGGCAAGCCCATAGAAGGAGGAACCGAATCTGATATGCATCTCGGACATCCTCCATCCGGCGCCGGTCTTTGTGAACTCGATATCGATTGACCCGCTGTCGGAACGCCACCATACCGGCACGTCGGTCGACCTCTCAAAGACCTCGAAGAAGGTGGTCGCCGACGCCTTCGTTGCTCCTGCAAGGCTCACCGCCCAGGCGTTTACAGGATCGCAGGAGTAAGCCAGGTCGCCGGGGATGCCGA
>JAKJAB010000614.1 GCA_022707725.1 Chloroflexota bacterium
CCCAGGTTGCCAATGAAGCGCATCGTTGGCATGATGAACGCCGAGTGCAGTTGGGATTTCCAGGCGCTGTCGTACAGCGTTTCGTTCAGCGCTTTCATCTTGGCAATGCTCTCTGCTTCGCCATTAAAGGCTTTGATGACAATGTGACCGCTGTAAACTTCCTCAATGTGTCCGTTGACATGGCCGAGGTATTCCTGCTGCTTGCGGAAATACCGCTGTGAGTGTTTGACCACATAGCGGATAATCAAAAGCGAAAGCGGCACGATGGTCAGCGCGATAAGGGTCATCTGCACATTGATGGTGAACATCATAATCAGAATGCCGATGACGCTCACCAGTGAGGTAATCATCTGTGAAAGGCTCTGGTTAAGGGTCTGGCTGATGGTATCCACATCGTTGGTGATGCGCGAGAGCACTTCGCCGTGGGTGATGTGGTCAAAGAAGCTTAAGGGCAGGCGGTTAATCTTCTCCGCGATTTCCTTGCGGAAGCGGTAGGTAATATCAGCGGAAATGGAGGTCATCATGAAACCCTGGATGACATCCAGGAGAGCTGACCCGAGGTAGAGCGCGAGAACCCGCAGCAGGAAGCGGCTGATTTCCGCGAAATCAATTCCGCGCGGGTCGCCGGCAATCATCCGCGATACGCCTTCGTAAAGCGCTGTGGTGGCCTGACCGAGAATCTTGGGCCCAAAAATGGAGAAGACCACAGAAACCGAGGCGATGAGCATTACAACCAGGATGGCAAGCTTGTATTTGCCCAGATAGGCCAGCAGCTGCTTCATGCTGGCTTTGAAATTGCGGGCTTTTTCGCCGGGCATCAAGGCGGCCGGTCCGCCTCCGCGTTGCATGGAAGGCGAGGGGATGCGTTTTACTGGCGGTTGGGC
>JAKJAB010000615.1:0-497 GCA_022707725.1 Chloroflexota bacterium
TGATCGGCTTCGACGAAGAGAATCATCTTGTATATGCATGTAAAGTGTTTAGGAATCTTTTAAAACTTCCTAAAAAAGACTAAGTGCAAACAAAGTCGCTAAAGTAAGATCTCCATATTTTGGAAATCTTGCTCTTGCTTTCGCCTAATTTAGGTCAGGCAAGTGTCCACTTCTAGACATCCGATATAGATTGTGGGCATAATTTATCGGGTTAAGAATCTACGACCGTCCATTTTAGGTTCTGACAATTGAGGACTCGATGTTTATTTTTCTTATTTATTCTTAAGAATAAACATTTAAACCATTGAATAAATTAAACATGTAGACTTATACAAGAGTTCCCTCCGCACGCGGGTTCGATTCCCGCCATCTCCACACGTAAAAACATTAGCGCCATTAGGCGCTTTTTGTTTTTTTGTGTGGAGATGAGCAGAGTGTCTGCACACTCTGCGTGCGGGAATCGAACGACGGAGCATCATTTTGTTAGCAAACAAAAT
>JAKJAB010000615.1:507-883 GCA_022707725.1 Chloroflexota bacterium
CCAGACCAAAATTTTTTGACGAAAAAATTTTGAGTCGAGGCCGATAAGCGTACTCGCGATCCCGCCATCTCCACATAAAACAGTTTAGCCCGGATGCGAAAGCATTCGGGTTTTACTGTTTTAGTGAGATTGGCGGGAATCGAACCGAGGGCGCGCGAAGCCGGACGACAGTCCGAGCGCCCGAGTGGAGGTCAAGGGAGTGAGATATTTTATGAGTGATAACGAAATAAAATATCCACGAGAGTGACCGATTCTCGCCATTTTTAAACCTTATTTTATAAATCTATTTTTGGTATAAATATAAAAATATAAACAAGGCTAAGTGTACCTTACAACCATTTGACTTTATGCATAAAATATGTTATCATTGGGGTCA
>JAKJAB010000616.1 GCA_022707725.1 Chloroflexota bacterium
GCCCGTGGTGGTGGCAGCCGTGGCGCTGGATTACAGCCATCCCATCCCGGATATCAACGACAGCAAAAAACTCTCCCCCCGCCGCCGGGAACAGCTTTTCGCCGAAATCACCTCCTCCGCATCGGCCTGGTTCATCGTTGAGGTGGACGCCGCCTGGATAGACAGCCACGACATCCTGCAGGCCACGCTGAAAGGGATGCGGGAAGCCGTGACCGCCATCGCCGCGGAAAACGACCTCTGCCTTATCGATGGAAACCAGCTTCCGCCAGGGCTTATCTGCCCGGCAAACAGCCTGATCCACGGAGATTCGCTCTCCGCCTGCGTCGCAGCCGCCTCCATCCTCGCCAAGGTCCACCGGGACCGCCTCATGGCCGGCTACGAACCCCAATATCCGCTCTACGGCTTCGCCCAACACAAGGGTTACGGAACGGCAAAGCACCTTCAGGCCATTTCAGACCACGGACCCTGCCCCATCCACCGCAGGACTTTCGCGCCCCTTTCCCAGATTTGACCGCGTTTTCAGACACGCAATCCTGTCTGTAACACGCCATCCCACTTTGCGAACAAGCAAAGCGATGCCTACTGGCCGTTAAGGCCCTGTCCCGTGTTCCTGAATCGCCTCCCGCATGATGCCCGTATTTGATGCGGGAATTGTGCGCGTGGCGTGCGAGGGGGATGGACTCGGGCGCTAAGGACGTGGCTGGCAGGATACGATGGTGGTATGGCCCGCGGGGCGGAAGAAAGATAGCGCGGGTGTGAAGAAAACGTAGCGATCGGATAGCAGACTGGAGGACTTTAGGCTCTCTTTCAAAGCTGGTGGGTAGCCCGAAGGGCGGCAGAACGATAGCGAGGGTGTGAAGTGAGCAAAGCGAACGGAA
>JAKJAB010000617.1 GCA_022707725.1 Chloroflexota bacterium
CTCCGAACCGCGCAGTCTGCCCGAATGACAGCCACGCCGCGCATACCATAAATGCAGTAAGTGTCACGCGCTTCATCACACAATCTCCTTTAACGCCGCCGTAATAGCCGCGACCTGATCGAACATCTTGTCCGATTTAGCCGTCTCACCGTCAAATTCAGGCAGCGCGGCGAACGCTGATATGGCCGCGTTTGTCAGGCCGCGCCCTGGATCGCCTTTCGCGCCCTTGTCGCCTTTGTCACCCTTGTCTCCACGGTCGCCTTTGTCACCCTTGGGGCCGGTCGCCCCGGTGTACCCGGTCTCGCCCCTGTCTCCCTTGGGGCCTGTCGCCCCGGTGTCGCCCTTGTCGCCTTTGTCGCCTTTGTCGCCTTTCGGCCCTGTCGCACCTTTCAGGTCTCCCAGCGCGACGAGGTTTGTCCACTCGTCGTCTCCATCGACCTGCCACTGGATATAGTTGCCGCTCACACGCAATTTGGCGTTTTTCCCGTCCGCGCCGTCCGCGCCGGTCATGGAAACAACGGCTCCGGTGTCCAATACCACGACCGGGGACCAGTTCACGGCAAGCTGCCCGTGCCCGACCGTTCCGCTTGAGTCGGTCAGCCAAGCGGAGAATCCGATGCTCTCGCCGCAGCATCCGCTGAATGCGTCGGCCAGCGTCTGCCCGTTCAGCGATAGCGTGGTCTCGCCGTCTGCGGTCACGCTCTGCGCGAGGCCGGCGCCTTTGTGGCAGGCCGTGACGGAGAGCACAGGATTCTCCAGCGCCGCCGCCTCGCCAGCGAACTCAACGGCGTATTCAGCGCCGAGGAAGACGCGGATGTCGAACGTCAGCCGATGGTTTACCAGTGTCACCGTCAATGTCTTCACC
>JAKJAB010000618.1 GCA_022707725.1 Chloroflexota bacterium
CGATGCCCTTCTGGTTGATGATCATCCGCGCGGTGATGCCCTGCTCCACCAATGCAACGATCTGCCGCCCGGCCGCCTGCGCCGAACGCAACCGGTCCGCGTGCGTCGCCGGGATCGTGGCGCTGCCCGGCAGACTCATCCCCAGCGCTTCGGCGATGCAACACATCGTGTTCGCCGTCCCCAGGAACGAGCATGAACCGCATGTGGGCGCGGCGGCGTCTTCCAGGTGGGTGTAGGTCTGCTCGTCGATTTTGCCGGCCCGCAACATGCCCAACCCTTCGGTGAGCGAGGTCGTATCCGCCGGGCGATCGTCGAAGATGCAGCCGCCCTCCATCGGTCCGCCAACCACGACGATGGCGGGCACGTCCAGGCGCGCCGCCGCCATCAGCATCCCCGGCGCGATCTTGTCGCACGAACACAGCAGCACGACGGCGTCGAATTGGTGCGCCTGCACCATCATCTCCACGTCATTGGCGATCAAATCGCGGCTGGGGAGGATGTAGTGCATCCCGATGTGCCCCTGCGCGATCCCATCGCATGGGGCCATCACGCCGAATTCCACCGGCGTGCCCCCGGCCTGGAAAATCCCCTGCTTGACGTATTCCGAGACCAGATTCAGGTTGTAATGCCCCGGTACGACACGGTTCCACGAGTTGGCGACGCCGATCAACGGGCGCTCCAAATCGTAGTCGCTGTAGCCCATCGACTTGTACAACGCACGGTGCATCGAAAATTCGGGACGTTGCAAGACAGCTTTGCTGCGAGAAATCATCATCAACCCTCCTTCAAAAATAGCCTCAACGGATCGAACGGATTCAACGGAAAAATATCCGTTAAATTCCGTTGAATCCGTTGAGGAAATCCT
>JAKJAB010000619.1:0-236 GCA_022707725.1 Chloroflexota bacterium
AGCAGCAATTTGACAAAGTTGCCGACCAGCTTGGGCTGGACGAGCAGGTTCGTCAGATTCTGCGCTGGCCAGCCCGTGAGTTCCATATGCGCCTGCCAGTACGCATGGACGACGGTAAAATCCGGGTGTTCGAAGCCTTCCGCGTACAGCACAACGACGCGCGCGGCCCGAACAAAGGCGGCTTGCGCTTTCACCCGGCCGAAACCGCTGATACCGTGCGCGCGCTTGCGATGTGG
>JAKJAB010000619.1:323-841 GCA_022707725.1 Chloroflexota bacterium
TACGTCCGCGCCATGTACAAAAACATTGGTCCCCGCCAGGATGTCCCCGCTCCGGACGTCGGCACCACCCCCCAGATGATGGGTTGGATGATGGACGAGTATTCGCGCATCACCGGGCAGTACACCCCCGGCGTGATTACCGGCAAACCGGTTGGCGGCGGCGGTTCGCTCGGACGCACCGAAGCCACTGGCTTTGGCGTCATCTATACCGTGCGCGAGGCGATGAAGCACCTGGGTCTGAACCCGGCCGAATGCAGCGTCGCGCTGCAGGGTTTTGGCAACGTGGCGCAGTACGCTGCCATCGGCTTTAAGGAAATTTTGGGCGGAAAGGTTCTGTGTGTTTCCTGTTGGGACCGCGACGATAAAGTGTCGTACACTTTCACCAAGGAAGACGGCGTGGACCCGTGGTTCCTGAAGAGCATCACCGACCAATACGGCACGATTAACAAAGAAAAAGCCCGCGAGGCCGGTTACACGATCGAGGACGGCGGCGCCTGGATCAGCAAACCCGTGGATGT
>JAKJAB010000061.1:0-3337 GCA_022707725.1 Chloroflexota bacterium
GCTTTGTCGACGACCGCCAGCGCGACCTCGGCCGGCACCGGCTGCCCGCGCCAATCCAGGGTGCGCACGGTGAGTGTGGCCCGGTCGCCGGGTTCGTAGGTGTCACGATCCGCCGTCACTTCGACGGTGAGGATCTTTTCCACCGGCTCGACCTTGAGTTCGACCATGCCGATGCGCACGTCGGGCACCGGGTTGGCGGCATCCACACCTTTCACGGCGACGAAGGAGACGATGATGTTGGGCGTGTAGGCGTCCACAATGGGGATTTCGATGAGCGGACTGGTCGTCTGGGCGGTGAAGCGTTGCACGGAAAGGATTCCACCGCGCTCGATCGTCATCAGCACCTCGTAGGGCGCAGCGAAGGGTGTGGGGAGGAGCACGCGCGCCGTGTCGCCCACACGGTAGGATTGGGCATCGGCCACAGGCTTGATCTGCCCTTCGGGCATCTGCCAGGCGGCGGCCTCAGGGCCGCTCACCCACAGGTAGGTTTCGCTGCGCACCGTTTTGCCGGCGCTGTCCTGACCTTCGGCGAGGACAACGTAGGGGCCGCTGCGCGGTGGCGTGACCGCGATTTCGGCCTTGCCCTCCCCATCGGTGGTGACGGTGAATGTGTCTACGACCTCGTCGGTGTGCGTCCAGGCGCCGCTTCCGAACAGCCCTTTCGCCGGGACGAATTTCCATGTCCGCCGCGCCAGGGAGACGCGCACGCTTTGCCCGGCGACAGGTTGCACGTCCCAATCCAGCGCCAGTAGATCGACGGTGGTCTTCTGCCCGGCCTGCACCACCCAAGAGCGTGGCTTGAGGCCGATGTAAAAGCGCGTCGCGTGGACGTTTAGCGCGCTTTCGTTGGTGACGGAGAACCTCGATTCGTCGGTGACGGTTGCCGCGACGCTCCAGCTTTGCGATCCAGCAGTCGCGGGATTGTCATTGAGAGCTTCCAGGACGGCGGGCAGTTCCAGCAGGAACTGGCCCGTGTTGTCGGTCACAGCGTCGCCCTCGGCAATGATTGTCGGCTCGCTGGACCAGTTCCAGCCGAAGTCCATTGCGCCCCAGTTCCACCAGCCGGGAACGTTGGGCGAGAAGTTGTACGGTTCGGCGCGCACTGTCCAGTGGACGCTCGCGTTGCTCGCCGGGCCACCGGAGTAGTACTGCGCCTCGATCAGCGCGCGCAGCGATTCACCAGCGGCGATTTCCGCCAGTTCCGGCGTCACCGTCACCTCGAACTCCGGCTTGCGGTAGGCCGCCACGGTGAAGTTGAGGCTCCACGTGCGGTCCGTCTCGCCGGGTATTGTGACCTCTATCGCGTAGACCCCGATTAGCGCATCCGCCGCCAGTGGAATCTCGCCGGAGAACATCCCCTGGTCGTTGACCGCCATCTGGGTTTGTGTGATGACGTCCCAATTGGAGTTGCGCACGGCGACATTGACCGTCTGCCCGGCGGGCGGGAGCGTGTAACGCGCGTCGTTATCGAGGCGGAGCACGCCCTTGAATTCGACGGTCTGCGCGGGGCGGTAGATAGGCCGGTCTGTTTGCAGGTAGACTTGATACGCGACAAGGGTTGAATACTCGGCCTGGATGTCGAAATCCCACGGGGAAACGCCCTGGCTCCAATCCTTGCGCGCGACGCCGAAGCCCGGCTGGCCCGGCGTTCCGGTGACGGCCGTGTAGTTATCCCATTGTTCCTGCTGCAGGGGGACAGTGAACCGGGCGATGCCATCGGCATCCGTTACGCCCGCGCCGATTTGGCTTCCGAAGCGGTTGAGCAAGCGCACCGGCGCGCCCGCGACAGGTTGCGCGCTGCGCAAGTCCGTGACCCACACGAGGGCCTCGGTCGCGCCCATTTTCAGGGTAACGTGGCGATCCACGACGGCAAAGCGCTGGCTCGTGCTCCACCAGTGGTCGGTGCCAGGAACAGTCCACTCCAGGTAGTAGTAGCCGGTGGGCAGCGGGCCGCCGTCCTCAGTCAGATCGACGGGGACCAGCGCGGTTTGATTCTTTTTGGTGTCCAGCGCCAACGTCCAACGGCGGATGGCGCTCTGGGGTGCGCCCTCGTAATCCAGGAAACCCTGTTCGACCATCGTCGAGAGCGTGAGGGCTACACGGGGGGTGTTGACGGCGGCAAAGTAGAACCGCGCCGTCTCCGCTGCATCGAGGGTGAGGGGATTCTGCCGCGTCGCAGGGATGAAGATGATGGGCATGTCGCCGCCGGTGAAGCACGCGGTCGTTTCATCGTTGATGGTGTTGCCGTACCCGTCGGCGATGCCGGGCAGCACGGTCAGACAGTACTCCATGCCGGGCGTCTTGTCCCAGTTGATGTAGGCGTAGTTGTTATTTTCGTAGTTATCCCACCAGAAGTTGATCTCGGTAGGGACGCCGTTTTCGGTCAGGCGGAAACGCCCTTCGAGGGTGTCGGAATCGATCAGACCCTGGAATTGGACGCGCAAGGACTCGTAGTAACTCAGCGTGTTTGTGCGATTGCTCTCGTCCGTGCCAGTGATGCTGACGACGGCGGGATAAGGGGTGGTCTTGAAGGTGACCTCCTGGCCTGCTTTCAGGCTGCCGCCGTTGACCGCCTGCGCCTGCTCGGCCACGCGGACGACGTACTCGGTGTCCAGCGTCAGAATGTGCGTGGGCGAGAAGACCAGCGTCGCGCCGTTGTCCTCCCAGGTGAAGGCGCCGGGGATGGCGTTGCCGTTCGCATCGCTGAGGCTGAAGGCGGCGGCGGTCGCCTGCGCGTTCATCGGCGTGTTGAAGGTGACGCGCACGTCGGTCTCTAGCGGGGTGTTTGTGCTCACCTGGCCCGGCTCGATGCGGATGATTCTGGCCTGGGCGGTACTAAACGTCCACGTCACGCCCTCATTCAGCGTCGCCCCGGCGACAGAGCTGATGCCGGAGGCCAGTTCGACGGTGTACGTCGTCCCGGCATCCCACGCGGGCAGCGGATCGAAGCGGTAGGCGCCGGTGTTGATCCACGCGCCCTGGCCTACTGCGCCCGGGTTGAAGGTCAACGGCAATACGGAACATCCGGCGGTGTCATCGGCCACCTGCCCCGTGCAGTTGATAGGCACCATCGGGTGGTTGAAGACGACAAGTACAGGGACGTCGCCGCGCAGGTTGGCGGTTTCATTCGCGGGTGTGATGTGTGTTACCGTCAGCGCGTCGAGCGTGGAGAAGCTGAAGGCCAGGTCTTGGGTGAGGGGCAGGCCGTTGTCAGCCTGGGCCGTCACATCCAGGGCGACGTTGTAGCGCGTTCCCGCTGCGAGCACTTTGGGCGTGAAGGTGACGGTGGCGTCGTCCTGCCAGGCAAACGTCCCTTCGACGCGCTCAGCGGCGGTCC
>JAKJAB010000061.1:3347-14299 GCA_022707725.1 Chloroflexota bacterium
GCCGCTTCCGGCGTGACGCGCAGCGCGGCCTCGACACTGGCGCGGTTCATCGCGCGCGTGAAGCGCAGGAGGATGCCGGCCCGCGTGTGGACTTCCTCGCCGGGACGCGGGACGGCGGAAACGACGGCAGGTGGCAGGGCGGCGGCGAAGGCCGGTTCCGGTTCGGGCGTCCGGAGCGCAGTTTCCGTCGCTGCCGGGACGTCGGTGGACGCCGGTTGTATCGCGGCGGTGGGCAACGCCTGGGCGATTTCGGGCGTCTTCGCCGGAAGCCTGCCCTTGCCGGGCAGGAGCGCCTGGGCCGCCAACGTGACCATCAACACGGCAGCGATGGCCGCGCCGAGCCAGCCCCACAACGGGATGCGGCGCGCGGCGCTGTGCGACGACGCGGCGCGTCGCGGCGACGCGGCGCGCAACTTGCGCGCCCGGCGCAAGTCCATCGCCAGCCGGGTCACGAAGTTGGGGTTCGGGTTGACCCGGGCAACCTTGTGTCGCAAGGCGGCCTCTACCGGATCGACCTCACCCATTCGCTGATTTGCCGAATCGCCGATTCGCTGATTCGCCGATTCGCTGATTTGCTGATTCGCCGATTCGCTGATTTGCTGATTCGCTGATTCGTTCTCTGTTTTATTCATGGCGTCACACACCTTTCTCTTAAGTCTGAAATGGCGCGCGAGACGAGCATCTTAAAAGCGGCCTCGCTGCGGCGCATCACGGCGGCAGCCTCCCGCATGCTCAACCCGCCCCAGAACCGCAGACGTAACGCCTCCAGCCGGTCTGGGCTGAGCTGCGCGAACAGGCCTTCCACACATTCCAGCACCGCGCGCCGGGTTAGACGTTCTTCGACGTCCTCCGGTTCCGGGTCGGCCATTTCGACGTCATCCAGCGGTTGCTGCCGCGCGGCGTAGGCGGCGCGGTGATAGTCCATGCATTTGTGCCGGACGATCCCGAAAAGCCAGGCCGGGAAGTTCCCCGCCCCGCGCATGCCGCTGTAGCGGTCGAGCGATTCCACCACCGCCATAAACGTCTGCGCCGTCAGGTCTTCCGCGTCGGCGACGTTGTCGGTGTGCGCATAGCAGTAGCGGTAGATCGGCGTCACGTAGCGACGGTAGAGCGCCTCGAATGCGTCGTGATCGTCGCGCGCCAGGCGCGCCAAGTCGTTGTCTGCAAGTTCTGCATAGTTCTGTTCCACGAGTGCTCCTCCGGTCTATGACCGTTTGTTTCAGCGCTGATAGGAGTTCAATAGGTACGTCGTATTTTTATCACAAAGGTAACAGGGAACATGGTACTTCAGAATGGAGAATCGAAAAATGAGAGAGGCGCGATGTGGCAATTGCGACCAAACAAAAAAGGCGACGCTAATGCATCGCCTTTTAGGGTGCGAAAGACTTCGTGGTTATGCTTGTGTGGCCGTTTGCACAACAGCGGCAAAGGCTGCTGGGTTATTCACAGCCAATTCCGCCAGCATCTTGCGGTCGATCGCGATATTTGCCTTGTTGAGATCGGCAATCAGGCGGCTGTAGGATACGCCGTTGATGCGGGCGGCTGCGTTGATGCGGATGATCCACAGGCGGCGCATATCGCGTTTCCGATTGCGGCGGTCGCGATAGGCGTAGGCCATGGACTTCATCCATGCTTCATTAGCTCGCCGAAACAACTTACGGCGCGTCCCAAAAAAGCCAGCGGTTTGCTTGATGATCTTTTTATGGCGACGGCGTGTTACGGTTCCTGCTTTTACTCTCACGATTTCACCTCAGTAATAAGCTATGACTTTTCGTGCAAATATGGGGCCAAACGGCGCACGCGGCGCTTGATGCCAGCGCTTGTCACAACATGCATTTGATCGAACATTGCGCGCACACTGTTCGGCTTGTTGCGGCGGAAATGACTCTTCCCCTGCCGCGTGCGCGTCAGCAATCCCTTACCACCTTTGGAAATGCGGAAGCGCTTGGATGTTGATTTATGGGTCTTCAGTTTTGGCACTTCAATTCCTCCTACAGCTACTTGTTCTTTTTTGGTGCTAACACCATCAACATAGTCCGCCCATCCAACTGGGGGGCTTGTTCGACAACGGCGACATCAGTAAGTTCATCGACAATTTCCTGAAGCTGTTCCATGGCCACTTCTGGATACGTGATTTCGCGTCCCCGGAACCGGATACGGACTTTGACCTTGTTCCCTTCTTCGAGCCAGCCGCGCGCGCTCTTAACTTTGAACTGCGTATGGTGTTCATTCGTTTTCGGGCGCAGTTGAATCTCTTTGATTTCGATTTGCTTTTGCGCTTTGCGCGCTTCGCGCTCTTTCTTCGATTGCTCGTATAAGAACTTGCCGAAGTCCATAATGCGGGCGACCGGCGGTTCGGCGTTTGGCGCCACCTCCACCAGATCAAGTTCGGCCTCTTGCGCTAGCCGGATGGCCTCCATTGTTGACAGAACACCCAGGTTACTTCCCTCGGCATCAATCACTCGAACTTCCGGGGTACGGATTTCTCGATTCACACGATACTTCTGCTTACTGATAGTGACCTCCTTAGGTTGATTAGTCGTCAGTCAGATCGTCATTCGTCAGGGGGATCTCGTTGTTGTTTTGTCGAGATACCTTGCATGACTGTCTCGGTATCATAACAGAATTATACGTTCTGTCAAATTCGCTCAACGGATTGAACGGATCGAACGGCATCGGCACCATTGCACTGCCTCCGTTCGATTCAGTGGGACATTGCGGAGAGGCTGTTTCCTGGACTGCATCACGGTGTGGCCGGTGTTTCGGTCGGCGTCGGCGTTTCGGTGGGCGTCACCGTTGGTGTTCCGGTGGGCGTCGGTGTTTCGGTAAATGTAGGCGTCTCGGTGGGTGTCGGCGTCACCGTGGGCGTCTCGGTGGGTGTTGGCGTCACTGTCGGTGTTTCGGTGGGCGTGATCTCCAGCGTGGGCGTGGCCGTGGGACCGACGACGTTGACCTGCACGCGGGTCTCGAACTGCGCGCCGCGCGTGTTGAAGGCGACGACGCGCAGTGTATACGAACCGGGCGTCATCTCGATGGGGATTTGCCATGCGCCGAGCAAACCATCGCGCACCACGGCCAGATGCGGCCCACTGATCCAACCCCAAGCTTGCGGGTTGCCGCCGACGCCATAGGTGATTTCATAGTGATCGAAGTCCGCAAACTCGACCGTACCGCGGATTTCTACCCAGCCATGGACTTCCTCGCCGTTCGTGGGCGAGGTGATGCTCACCTGCGGGGAGCTTTCTCCGGCGGTGCAGTAATCGTTGGGCGCGATCTCTATGCCGCGCTCCGCCGCCCACTGTTGTAGCCACGTCCGTCCACCGGGGTCCTGGATTTGATCCAGCACCACCATCACTTTGGTGAAGACGTTGGCGCGGCAGAATTGATTGGCGCGTAGGCCGCTGTTGCCGTCGATTTCGACTTGTTGGAACCAGTCCTGGTCGGCTCTGGGCGGCAGGAAGTTTGTCGCAAAGACCTCGGCGCGCTTTTCGGGGCAATAGGGCGAGGGTTCTGTGCCGGAGAAAGCGCATATCTCGCGGTCGATCACGCCGGCTGGGCGCGGGAAACTGTGCGGCTGGATGTTCTCGTGGGCGCGGCGCATAAAGGCGTTCCAGATCGGCGCAGCGCCGCCCGCTCCGGCGACGCCGTCCATCTCGGTGTTGTCGTTGTTGCCGATCCACACCCCCGCTGCCAGGTCGGGCGTATAGCCCACCGTCCAGGCGTCGCGATTGTCGTTGGTCGTGCCGGTTTTCGCTGCCACGGGGCGATCGGGCAGTTCCAGGTTGTTCGGGCAGGCAAAGACGAGGCAGCGCGCTTTGGTGTCGGAGAGGATGTGCGAGATGAGGTAGGCCAGTTCGGGCGCGACGGCTTGCTTGCCCTTGGGCTGGCGATTGTCGATCAAGATCTCGCCCCGGGTGGTTTCGACCCACAGGATAGGCGTGGGCGGCATGCTCAATCCACCGTTTGCCAGCGTCGCGTACGCGGCGGTCAGGTCGAGCGGCTTCATCTCGCCGCCGCCGAGGGTCAGCGCCAGGCCGTAGTACGGCCGGGTGTCGTAGGGATAGTCGGGACATTCCAGGTGCGGCGAGACGATCGAGGTTGCGCCCAGCCGCGCCGAAATGTCGAGCAGGCCATCGACGCCGATGAATTCCAGCGCCTTGACGGCAGGGATGTTGAGCGAGTTCGCCAACGAGGTGCGGATCGACACCGGGCCACGGAATTTACCGTCGTAGTCGACCGGCCGGTAGGTGTTGCCGGCGGTGTCGGTGTAGACGGTGGGGATATCCCACAAAATGGTCGCCGGCGTCCAGCCCTTCTCGAGCGCGGCCAGATAGGTCAGGGGTTTGATGGCCGAGCCAGGCTGGCGGCAGCGCGTCGTCACGTTGACCTGTCCGCCGTTGGCCTCGTCGTAGAAATCGGCGCTGCCGACCATCGCCAGGATGTGCCCGGTCGCCGGTTCGATGGCGACGAGCGCGCCGTTGGTGACCTTGCGGTCGGCCAGGGCGGCGACGCCGTTGCGCACTTCCTCTTCGGCGATCTGTTGCAGGGTGCGGTCCAGCGTGGTGTGGATACGCAGGCCGGCGCCTTTGTACAGCGCGTCCGGGCCAAGTTCTTTCTCCACCCACTGTCGCACGTAGACGACGAAGTGCGGCGCGGGGATGACGTCCGTGTAGATGGGCTGGAACCCGTAGGCGTCCATTTCGGCAGCGGCGGCGTCGGCTTCGGCCTGGGTGATGAATCCGGCCTCGACCATCAGGCCGAGCACATCTTTATGCCGTTTGAGTGCGGCGTCGCGCCCGCCGTGGAAGGGATCGTAGACGCTCGGCAGTTGCGGCAGCCCCGCCAGGAACGACGCCTGGGTCAGGGTGAGGTTGCCGTAGTTGTTGTTGTTGACATAGATTTCGAGGATTTCGTCTTTGGTGTAGCGGCGCGTGAGTTCGGTCGCCAGCACGATCTCCTTGATCTTGCGGCTGGCGGTACGCTCGGCGGCCTCGTCGGGCAGCAGGATGTTGCGGGCTACTTGTTGGGTGATGGTGCTGGCCCCGGAGACGAACTCCCGTTCTTGCAACGCGTAATAGATGGCGCGAGCCAGCGCGATGGGATCGAAGCCGGTGTGCGCGTAGAAGTTGCGGTCTTCGGTGGCGACCGTCGCCAGTTGCAGATAGCGCGAGATTTGCGAGATGGGGACGTAAGTGCGTTTTCCGGCGGTGGGATCGATGATTTCGTGCAGCAGCCGTCCATCGCGCCCGTAGATTTGACTACTGGCGAAGTTGGGCTGGCGAGCGCGCAATTCGTCCGGCGAGGGCAGTTGCGACGCCAGCGCGATGTAGCCGATCACCATGGCCAGCAGCGCCAGGAAAAACAGCGCCACACCAACGAGGGTGATGCTGAGCAAAGTCGAGGCGGCGCTTCCTGAGCGTTT
This sequence comes from Chloroflexota bacterium, assembly GCA_022707725.1. Lineage (GTDB taxonomy): Bacteria > Chloroflexota > Anaerolineae > B4-G1 > SLSP01 > DSWT01. Next base: position 8,770 of record JAKJAB010000061.1, read on the forward strand.
GGGCTTGGGTTTACCCGCCGGAGTCCCCGCAGTCCGCTGCGACGGGGGCGGTGACTTTGGCGGCGGCGGGGGTGTGGCTGTTCGCCTCGTCCCCGCAGTCTGCTGCGGCCTCGCCCCAGATGGGCGAATGACTGGAATGGGCTGCGTGGGCACGTCGTCGGCCGGCGCTTGCGCCGGCCAGGTCGGGATCTGGCGGGTCGGGTCGGCGGGCTGTGGACGCTGGAGCGTCGATTCAGATGGCGGAACCTGGATGCGGCGCGTCGTTTCGGACGGCGGGTACAAATCGGGCATGGATTGTTCCGGCTCCACAGAGTGTCGCGGCGTTGGAGCCTGCCGTGGCAGACGTTGGGTCGGCTCGGTAGCAGGCGGGGCGGATTCGCGTTCTTCCCTCACAGGCGTCCCTGGACGGGGAAAGCGCACAGTGGAATCACCCGGACCGGGGACCGGCGGAGTTCGAGGGCGCAATTCGGCCGGCTGCCATGTTGACGGCGACTTTTCGCTTTCATGGTTCTCCGGCTCGTCCGGCGCTGTTTCACGACGTTTCTGGTCAGGTTCGAGCGGCATCATCCCCCTCGCGATATTTCCTTATGTGGCGTGAGCCATCGCAAATCCGAAATCTAAAATCCAAAATCGTCTTATCCCCACACGCCTTTCAGCATCGTGTAGGCGCGTTGCGAGAGCGCGCGAGCGATGACCACGACCTCAGACAGCACGATCAAGGCCACGAAAACGACGACCAGTTGGGCGACCTTGTCCTGGGCGATCACCGGAATCAGTGTTGGCAGCGGGACGCCCTTCTCGCCGGTCACGCGGAACAGTGGGACGAAGAAGTGTGAGGCCCCCGCGCCAATCAGCGCCCCGGCGATGGCCCCAAACGACGTCAGAAACAGGTATTCCATAATGACCTGGGTGCTGATCTGACGACGTTGCAGACCCACGGCGCGCAAGATGGTGAAACGCCGTATCCGATCCTGCAGCGAGGCATAGGTGTAAATCAGCAAGCCCATTGCCGCCATCGCCACTGCGGCGAGAAAGCCGACCGATAGCGTGCCAAAGACGCCAACACGCTCGAATTTCGCCTGTTCTGTCTGAATCAGCGCCCTGGCATCTCTTACGACGCCTGGCAGCACCCGGAGTTTGGGGATTTGCTCGACCACGTCAGCGCCGGAGGCACCGTCATCCAATAGCATCCAAATGTCGTGCGGAACCACCATCCCAACGTAGAACGTGAGATAGTCCAGGTTCCCGATGAAGGCGATTTTGTCATCATAGACGGTTGGGAAGTACCTGTAGGTTCCGGCGACCTTGAACGGCGTGTTGACACTGAACTCGTAATTGATGCCGACGAGGAGATTGATTTCATCGCCAATTTGAAGATGATTCTCGGTAAACAGTTTCTCCGGGACGAGAACGGCGTTTGACCAGGGCGCCAGTTGATTCATCAACCCGCCTAACGGCTCGTTGGCAAAGTCATATCTGAACCAGCCGACCTGGGCAAAGTCGGCCCGATCCACGGCGATAAAACGCCCGTTAATGTTACCGTTGGCGGGGAGGGAGGTAGACACGCTGTAGTTCCCGACCCGGGCGGCTTTTTTGACACCTTCGAGCGTTTCGAACTGTGTCGGCAGAGGAATCCATTCTCCGGTTACTGGCGTGGTTGGCGCACCAGGCTCGGATGACGATGAATCGGGGAGAGAGACGCTCAGCGATAGATCGGTGCCGGCGCGATAATACATCCGATCCACCAACCATTGATCAAGACTGGCTGCCATCGAGATGGTGTAGACGCCGAGCGCCAGCGAGACGATCACCAGCAGCAATGGGTTGATGTACGCCTGGCTCTCGCGGCCCAGTTGTCGCAATGCCAGATGGGGCGTGGGCCAGGGTGTGAGGCCGGCGACCACATCGATGGCGCGCATAATCAGCGGGAAGATGCGCAAGGTAAGCAATGCAAAGGTGATAATCGCCAGCGCCGGCACCAGGATGAGCAAGGGGTCCTGATACAAATCCTCCGGCTTATCGCGTGCCAGAAGCGCCAACGTGCCATAGCGGGTCAGTTGCCGGTAGGCGTACACGGTAGGGATGAGAAGGATGAAGTCCAGGTAGGCGCGATACCAGAAGGGCGAACGTTGCGGTCGGGCGCGTTCGCGCTCCACGTCGATGAGGCTCTGGCGAGTGGCCTGAATGGCGGGCAGAATGCGGGCCATCATGGTGATCACCAAGGCCACCAGCGTCATCGGGATGGTGATGCCGCGCAGGTTGGTCGGCAGCGGATCGCGCGAAACGAACGTGAGGAAGCTGGCGGTTTGCCCCATCATTTGCGCCAACGCCATGCCGATCGCCATGCCGATCGGCGTGCCGATGACAAAGAGTATCATTTCCTCAACAGCCGTGAGGGTAAGGATGCTGGAAGAACGCATCCCCCGGCTGACCAGCGTGGCCGTCTCGCGCACCTGCCAGCGGGCGATGATGGCCGAGGTCAGCACCAGGAAATAGAGGAGGAAGCCAAATGCGGGCAGGTTGAAGCCCAGCAGCAAAATGGTCAGCGTGTTGCCCCGTTGGACAAACGACTTTAGCGGATCCAACGGCGGGGTGTTGATGCGGGCCTCCGGCAGAAATTTGTTGATGACGATAATACTGTGTTCGAAGCCCTGGATATATTGGAGCGTTTTGTCGGGCAGCACCTGGCTTTCATCCAGGATGATGTGCCAGTTGACGAACCATGTCTTGCCGGGCACCATCGGTTCGACAAAGTTGATGTAGTCCTCACGGCGCACGAGGAGCTTGTTTTGGAGCGTAGCGTCGGGGTTCTCGAACCAGAAATCTGAGGTGATGTCCTTGGCTTTCCAGAAACCGCGCACGCGAATGGTGACCGGTGTAGAGACGATATTAACGGCCAGGTTGAACTCTTCGCCGACGTTGATGCCCATCTTCTCGGCCATACGCGTGTGCATCCACACATCCAGCACTTCACTGGACACACCATCTTCATCCATCGGATCACCATCGAGGATCTCCATTTCGTCGGCGACGCCCTGGATGTAGACGACGTCGGTGGATTCGAGATAATCCTGTTCAGTTTTGGTGTAAGATGCACCCTCTTTGGAGCGCAACATCATATTGCCGCTGTGGACTTCCAGCCCTGTGTATCGAACCGGCAGTCCAACCTCGGAGGAGAGGGTGACTGCCACGTGGTTGGTCGACAGATTCTCCGCGTCGTGCAACGAAATGGGCGCGCGTCCAGAGGAAAAGGTATAAATGCTCGTCGAGAAGGCAGGCCGCCCGGTCATTTTGCTGAAGGCGGCCAGCTCCTGATCCAGAATGACCTGATCCACAGCTTTGGCGAAGAACGAGGCGCTGTTGACCATCGCCACTGCAAAGATGATGCCCAGGAGCGCCAACACGGTCAGGCCGGGATGGTTCCACAGCCGTTTCAGCGCAAGGCGTGTGACCGCAACAAATCTAAGTACCAGTTTGATCATGAGTGTAACACCAGCTTTTGTAAATTATGACTTGCAGTGCGTCATCCTCCCCGCCATGGAAGCACGACCCACAAGCCCCGTAAGTATAACAGGGCCACCGTAAGAAGCAAGTGGAGAGGGATTAGCTGTCAGCGATCAGCCATCAGCGATCAGCGGTCAGCCGGTAGCTGATCGCTGAAAGCTGACGGCTGTCGGCTTATGCGAGCTGTGAGAGCACAGCGATGGCGTGTTTGATGTCCTCGATCTGTTTCGGTCCGCTGATTTCGCGCTCGATGGTCAGCGCACCGGTATAACCGAGTGCCTTGAGTTTGGGGATAAGCACCGGGAAGTTGACGCGCCCTTGGCCGAGTGGTTTCTCGACGCCCAACTGCTGCCCGTTGGTGGGATACTCGCCATCTTTCGCGTGGACACCGCGCACGTACCGCCCGAATACGTCCAGCGCATCCACCGGATTGGCCTTGCCGTACATCAGCAGGTTCGCGGGATCGAGGTTGATGCCCAGGTTGTCGTAGCCCAGGTCTTCGATCACCCGCAGGAGGACGACCGGCGTTTCCTGTCCGGTCTCGAACCAGAAGCCCAAGGCACGCTCGCCGCAGTATTCGACGATCTCGCGCAGCGCATCGATGACGCCCGGATACAGCGGATCGGTCATATTCTCCGGAATAAAGCCGGCGTGGGTGGTGATGCTCGGCGTGCCCACCCGCGCGGCGAAGTCCGCCCCGGCCTTGAGCGCGGCCATCCGCTCGGCGCGGAACTCCGGCGGCACGATGCCGATGGAGACCGGCCCCTTGACGAAGTCCCAAATATGCGGGCCGGGCACGCCCGTCCAGATCGTGGTTACTTCGACTTGATACTGCTCCGACGCGGCAATCAACCGGTCGGCTATTGCCGGCGTGAACAGTTCTTGATGCCAGCAGACCACCTGGCACGTCGGCAAGCCGAACTCGTGCACGCGCTGCAGTTCTTCTTCCGGCCCGTGTTCGAGTGGGGCCATCACTCCGAGTTTGAGGGTTGTCATAGGTTTACTCCTCCGATTTTGGATTTTAGGTTTTGGAGCGGATGCTCTCGATTTCCCGGTCGATCAGGGCGATGGAGTCGCGGGTGGATTCGGGCAGACAGCGGGTAAGGGCCGCGCCGGTTTCTACGCAGTCGAGGAAGTAGGCGATTTCGTTGAGGTAGCCATCGCCCGGTTCGATGTCGGCTGGATAGCCGTTTACCTGTTCCAGGTTGTCGAAGACGGTGAGTTTCCAGTCGGCGTAGCGCACGAAGCCGCGCTCGAACCACGCATCGAATCCCGCCTGGAACGGCACCTGTGCCGTGCTCCATCCCGCGTGCATGTGGATTTGCGGGCCGCCGTCGTAGGTGAAGCAGGCGTGGATGATGTCGTAGCTCTCCGGCTCTTCCGTGACGCGCCCGGTGGCGTACAAGTCATCCGGCACGCCGAACACCGCATTGACGTAGTCTACGTCGTGGATGTGGAGATCGAGGAGCGCGCCGCCGCTGCGCTTGGGGTCGAGGAACCAGTTGCTCGGCGACCAAAGCGGACGTCCGCTGATGCGGAACAGGTTGAGTGAAAGCAACGCCCCCAGGGATTGTTCCGTCACCAGTTTTTGGAGATAGAGGTACTCCGGCCAGAAACGGATACACTGGGCGATCATGAGCCGCCGGTCCGCCGCGCGCGCCGCCGCGATCATGCGGTCGCAGTCGGCCACCGAGAGCGCCATTGGCTTTTCACACAGTACGTGCAGTCCGGCTTCCAGCGCGGCGATGGCGTACTGCGCGTGCAGATACGTGGGCAGGCAGATATCCACCACGTCCACGTCCGCTGCGGCGATCAACTGCGCAGCATCCGGATAGCGGGCTACCTGTGAGAGATCGAGGGCGGTTTCGCCGCCTGCCAGGTTGATGGCGATGGCCTCCTTCGCCTCCAATCGCTCTGGAATGACATCCGCAATCGCCTCAATCTGCGCGTTGGGCACGTGTGGATAGCGCCGCGCGTGGTGCCATCCCATGCCCCCCATACCGAGAATTCCGACTTTTAGCATAGC
>JAKJAB010000620.1 GCA_022707725.1 Chloroflexota bacterium
GGTGGTTGGTTTGACAGGAGGGTGCAACTGGCGGCAATGGGCAGGGAGAACTGTGAAGGGGTGAAGGTATGAGTACAGCCCCGAGGCGTCGACCAGGATGGCGATCGGCAATCCTGCAGGACCTCGTCTTCTTCCAGCGTGGATATGATATCACAAAGGCGGAACAGAAGCCGGGCAACATTCCTGTGGTGTCGTCTTCTGGTGTGAATAGTTACCATTCCGAGGCAAAGGTGGACGGGCCAGGAGTGGTAATAGGTCGTAAAGGATCGCTTGGGACAGTCCATTATGTTGATGGGCCTTACTGGCCGCACGATACGACACTATGGAGCAAAGACTTCAAGGGCAATCTCCCACGATTTGTCTTTTACTTCCTGCAAACGTTGGGACTTGAGCGTTACGACGTAGGGAACTCAAATCCCACACTGAACCGGAATCATATTCACAGGCTGGACATCCTGCTGCCGGAGTATCAGATCCAGGAACGAATCGTGGAAGTACTTTCCGCCTACGACGACCTCATCGAGAACAACCGGCGGCGGATCGCACTGCTGGAAGAGGCGGCGCGGCTGCTCTACCGGGAATGGTTCGTCCACCTCCGCTTCCCCGGCCACGAGCATGTTGCGATCAAAGACGGCGTGCCGGAGGGGTGGGAGAAGAAGGCGCTGGGAGAGATCGCTGACATCACAATGGGCCAAAGTCCAAAGTCGATCTATTACAACGAAGAGGGCAACGGCCTCCCGTTTCATCAAGGCGTCACCAACTTCGGAGTCAGGTTCCCTTCGCACCAAACTTATTGTACGGTGCAAAACCGGGTCGCTGAACCGGGCGACATCCTGTTC
>JAKJAB010000621.1 GCA_022707725.1 Chloroflexota bacterium
GTTGGCCGGCGGGGTATCGCATCCGCCGGTGCAGACCCAAAGGCTATGCTTTTCATACCAGGTTGGGTAACTGGTATACTCCCAGAAAGTGAGTTCTGGCGTTCCCACAGTCGGCACAGCGATCGCTGGCGTGACCAACCACCCGTCCTGCATCCCTGCGGAAGAGTAATTGTGCAACGCCGAGGCGTTGCCGGTGTGCGGGTTCGCTATGCTGCGCGCCCACTGTGAGCCGCCGCCATCGACGTTGTGAGCAGCCCAACCGGCAGGCGGGAACGTCGTCCCCTCGAAGCCTTCTTCGAGCAAAGACACAGTAACCGTGTTCACGTCCGTCAGCCAGCTCTCGACGAGCACGCCCGCGCCGGCCAGCGGCGCCAGATTGACGTCGCAGCGGCCCGTGGAGCTGACCTGCCCGGTCAATTGGCCCCAGGAAGCCGGCGGCGTGACGGTCATCGTCACCGGAACTACGAACGGGGACGTGGGGTCATTACTATTGATCCGCAAGTTGACGTAGTAGTCGCCAGGTTGCGCGACCTGAGAGGCGTCGAAGTTCACGTCCACGACCTGTTCGCCGGTATTGGCGACCAAAGTGCCCGTGAGCGGAGATTCGGTCAGCCAAACGACGCCAGAGCCGGCCTCGACGATCTGCCAGCCCGCATCCGCCGCGCCGGTATTGGTGAGGGTCAGCGGTTCGGTCGCGGTCGCGCCAAGTTCGAGCGTGGCGTGCAAGGCCAACGGATCG
>JAKJAB010000622.1:0-249 GCA_022707725.1 Chloroflexota bacterium
GCAAAGTCGGCCCCGTTGCCGTCGATAACGGCCTGCGTCTGGTGACGCTCCGGCTGCGTCCAGTCGGCGGCGTTGTCCCACTCGGCAGCGCCGTAAGGAAAAGCCAGCGTCAGCGCCAGCCGCCCTTCCGCCAGCAACGGCGACGTGATGCGCACCGCCAGCACATCCCGCGCTGGATGGCACACGGTCAGCACGTGAACCGGCTGTCCTTCCACCTCGAAGCGGCTGTCGAGCAGGCCGGCCCACAGG
>JAKJAB010000622.1:288-732 GCA_022707725.1 Chloroflexota bacterium
TCCGCGGCGGGCGTGTAGTCGCCGGAGGCATTCAGCCCGGAGAGGTAAGGCACGGCGCGTCCGTCCACGATATAGTCTTCGAGCGCGTCCTCCAGGCGATAACCCACGGGGTTCGGCAGGCTGTGCCATCCCCATTCCGCGTGCGTCCCTAGCGACATACCCCGCGCGTGGAAGCCGGGGAAGGTTTGCAAGCCGGTGACGTCGGCGGTGAAGGCGAACGTCCCGTTGCCCACGCTCAACGGCGTCAGCGGGTCAGCGCGTTCAAGGATGACGGTGTGCCGTGTCACCACCGCGCGGCGGTCGATACGATGTTGTGTCATAATGTCCTCTTACAAATCGAACCACGAATCTGCACGAATCTTCACAATATGGAAGATATTAGTGTGAATTCGTGAAGATTCGTGGTTAATCTTTGAAGAGGTGGTCATGCAAAAAGCCGTAGCG
>JAKJAB010000623.1 GCA_022707725.1 Chloroflexota bacterium
GGCGCTCGTCGGCGAGAATGTACTCGATGTCAGCGCGCAGGTCGGGGTCGTCGATGCGCGTCAGATAATCCTCGTACATTGCGATGGCGCGGTCTTCGGCGGCGACGTCGCGCTGCATCCATTCAGGGCTGGTAGCGCCAGCCAGGTCGGTGAACCCGCGCACCGTCGTCGGCTGCCCGCCGAGCCGCACAATCCACCGCGAGAGGATCCAGAGGTGCCGCATTTCTTCGCGGGCGATGCCTTCGATTTCGCAGGCCAGTTCGCCCTCGCCCATCATGTAGGCGTGGCGCAGGTATTGGATGATTGCCGCGTGCTCGTCATGCACCGCCGCCGTGAGCATTTGAATCAGTTCCGTATTTGTCGTTTGTGGCATCATTTCCTCCTATGGTAGACGGTAGACAGTAGACGGTAGACGGGGACAGAACCCCAGTCTACTGTCTGCCGTATGCCGTCTACTCGACTTTGAGTTCGTGGGAGCTTTCCCACAGCCCGTGGATGTTGCAGTACGAGGTAGCGACGAGCGCGCCGGGGCCGTTCACCGTGACCGAGCACTTTGCTACGGGGTGGGTCCACACGGGGCCGGTGTCTGCGCCCTGCACCGATGCGCCGTGCGCGGGGAATTCGAAGTGGCCCACCTGATAGATGAACTTGTCGCCCTCCGGCTTGAAGTACAGTTCCATCCAGGCAATGTGGTGCGCGGTGGTGTTAGGGTGGGGGATTTCCTT
>JAKJAB010000624.1:0-323 GCA_022707725.1 Chloroflexota bacterium
GACCGTGGTGACGTCCATGGAAATGTTCCACAAGATCCTCGACAAAGTCGTCGCTGGTGACAACGCTGGCTTGCTACTGCGCGGTGTTGCGAAGGATGACGTCGGTCGCGGTATCGTGGTCGCCAAGCCCAACTCCATCAAGGCGCGCCGGAAGTTCGAGGCTCAGGTCTACATCCTCAAGCGTGAGGAAGGTGGGCGTCACAAGCCCTTCTTCTCCGGTTACAAGCCGCAGTTCTTCATCCGCACCATGGACATTACCGGCACGGTGACCTTGCCCGAGGGTGTCGAGATGGTGATGCCGGGCGATGACACGCACATGATTG
>JAKJAB010000624.1:349-716 GCA_022707725.1 Chloroflexota bacterium
CGTGGGCGCTGGTGTTCTCACCAAGGTCATTGAGTAAGCGTACAGCGCAACTATACTAAACGTCAGGTGATTTGAGCAATGGCAAAACAACGTATTCGTATTCGGCTCAAGGGCTACGATCATCGGATCCTGGACGAGTCCGCGCGCCGGATCGTCGAGGCCGCCGAGCGTACCGGGGCACGTGTAGTTGGACCCGTGCCGCTGCCGACGAAGATCGAGCGTTTTACGGTGCGACGTTCTACCTTCATTGACAAAGATAGTCACGAGCACTTTGAGATTCGCACCCACAAACGACTGATTGACATCATGGAGCCGGATTCGAAGACGATTGACACTTTGATGCGGCTCAACATGCCGGCAGGCGTTG
>JAKJAB010000625.1 GCA_022707725.1 Chloroflexota bacterium
CGGTGCTCTCCGAGCGCGATGACATCATCGTGATGACCGACGAGGCGCACCGCAGCCAGTACGACACCCTGGCGCTCAATATGCGCACGGCGCTGCCCAACGCCGGCTTCCTGGCCTTCACCGGCACGCCCCTGATCGTGGGCGAGGAAAAGACACGGCAGGTCTTCGGCGATTATGTCAGCGTCTATGACTTCCAGCAGTCCGTGGCCGACGGCGCGACCGTCCCGCTCTACTACGAAAACCGCATCCCGGAGCTGCAACTGGTCAACGACAACCTGAACGAGGATATGGCGCGCCTGCTCGAGGCGGCGGAGCTGGATGAGGCGCAGGAGGCGCGGCTGGAGCGTGAGTTCGCCCGCGAGTATCACCTGATCACGCGCGACGACCGGCTGGAGGCGGTGGCCAAGGACCTGATGGCGCATTTCACAGGGCGGGGCTTCCAGGGCAAGGCCATGATGATCTGCATCGACAAGGCCACGGCCATCCGCATGTACGATAAGGTCAAGAAGTTTTGGAGCGAAAAGATTGCGACGTTGCAGGCGGAGGTGGCCGGGGCGGAGGGCGACTCCCGGCGGGAGATCGAAGCGCATATCGCCCGACTGAAGGAAACCGATATGGCGGTGGTCGTCTCCCAGGGGCAGAACGAGATTGCCGAGATGAGCGAAAAAGGGCTCGACATCCGCCCGCACCGCAAGC
>JAKJAB010000626.1 GCA_022707725.1 Chloroflexota bacterium
GATCTCGTCCTGATGGACGCCGCCTCCTCGCGCGGCTATATCGGCGCCAACCCCGACCGGCTCAAGCTCGTCGGCGAGCCGCTCGGCACCGAGGAGTTCGGCTTCATCTTCACCCCAGGCTCCGCCCTCGTCGCACCCTTCGACGCCGCCCTGGAGACGATGAAGGCCGACGGGTTCATCGACCACCTGAACACGCGCTGGTTCTTCATGTACGAGCCGGCCGCGCAATGATGAGTAATGAGTAATGAGTAATGAGTAATGAGTAACGAGTAATGAGTAAGAAGTAACGAAATATTACTCGTTACTCATTACTCGTTACTCGTTATCCCCCACCAATGGATTGATTTAATTTCATATGCCACCATTTGCTCGTCTCGCGCCCCGCGAATCGCGCCTCGTGCCCGTCACCAACTGGCTGGCGCGGCTGCCCTACTGGCTGCTGGCCGCGCTGCTCCTGGCGCTGTTCTTCCTGTTCGTGATGTTGAGCCGGGCCGACTACCGCGTGATCCTCGACGCGACGGTGAAGGGCGTCGGCACGACGGTCTATGTCACCATCGTGGCCTATGCGCTGGCGATGCTGGCCGGGCTGATCATCGGGCTGCTGCGCGTCTCCAGCAACCGGCTGGCGCGCGAGGTCTCGTCGTTCTACGTCGAGATCGTGCGCGGCGTCCCGATGCTGGTCATCCTGTACTACAT
>JAKJAB010000627.1 GCA_022707725.1 Chloroflexota bacterium
TCGGCGATGTGCTGGCTGCGTTCGCGGATGCGATCTTCGCGCGCCTTTTTGGTCTCGGCAAAGACCTGCGCTGCTTTGAGATTGCTGTCCGAGGCAGGTGCGGCCAAACCTTTGGGGAACAGGTAATTGCGTGCGTACCCGTCGGATACGGTTTTGACTTCGTTGGCTTTTCCCAGCCCTGGCACGTCACGTTTCAAAAACACTTTCATACTGGCCTCCCGGCATGGTGTATGTCGTCAATTCGGGCGTTGTCTGTCCCTGCGCCTCACCGTAATAGTAACCGAAATTGGCCAAAGCGCAATAAAGCGAGTCGGACTGAACTGCTAAGCTGCCCTGGCGAAGGTTGCGAACGATACTGCAAAGGTCAACAATTGCATTAAAACTTCGCCAGGGTTACCGGACTGCGATCGTGTTTCACGTGAAACATAGACGCAAAAGGGGCGACTGAGCCGCCCCTTTGTCTGACTCAGGCAATCTGGCTTAACCCAGTATGCGCGCCTGCAAATTCATGAGGAAGCGTGAGAATCTCTGCTTTGGCGTAGGTTCGGTGATGATCTGTAGACCGGCCTGGTAAGAGGCCAGCCCTTCCTGGCGACGCCCGGATTTGAAGAGCGACAATCCCAGGGCCATCAAGATTTCGCCCTGGTTTTGCTGGTCACCGAGTTCGGCGAAGATGCTGGCTGCGGTAT
>JAKJAB010000628.1:0-321 GCA_022707725.1 Chloroflexota bacterium
CCCCCTCTCGATCTACTACAGCCAGGAAGCCCGGATGTATGCGCTGCTCGGCCTGGCTTCCGCATTGACGTTGCTTTGTAGTCTAAAGTTGAAAGCCCAAAGTCCAAAGTCTGGGCATGAAGTTTCGCGCGTCCAAAATCCACAATCCACAATTCAAAATCTCCCCTTACTTCTTACTCCTTACTCCCTACTCCTTACTCCCTACTCCCTACTCCTTGCCCTCAGCATCGCGCTGGGCCTGTACACGCAATACGCCTACATCTTCGTTCTGGTAGGGCTGAATCTGGCGTTTGGCATCGAATGGTTGTTACGGCATCCGTG
>JAKJAB010000628.1:426-686 GCA_022707725.1 Chloroflexota bacterium
GGCTGGCGTCCACCGGATTTGGATTCGGCGCGGGCCGTGCAGGAGATTGCGCGGGCGCTGCTTGTGGGGATTACACTCCCGGCGAAAGTTGCCCCGTGGGTACTCATTTGTGGCTCGCTTCTGTTGTTGTTGGCGATGACAGTGCGCGCCAAATCGCGTTTCGGCGCATGGGCTGCGCTCGGGATGGCGTTGGTTCTACCAACGTTGTTGATCGTCCTGGGCCTTTATCGCCCGGCGTATCTCAAGTTTATGCTGGCCTC
>JAKJAB010000629.1 GCA_022707725.1 Chloroflexota bacterium
AGTCTAAAAATGTGTTGATCGACTCCAAATAGGGAGTCTTTGCGTCATCTGTGAGCGTGCCCAGAGCAGAAGCCATCTCGGCATTGGTCATGCCGTAGGGATTCATCCCGCCTGCATTGATGGCCTTGCGTATATCTGAAAGCGTTTCTTCCTGGATCTCGCCGCCCAGCTTGATGTCCACACCGCGCCCGGCCATGTTGGTGGCGATGGTCACTGCCCCAAAGGCGCCGGCGCCGGCTATGATCTGCGATTCCTGGTCGTGCTTGAGCGCGTTCAGCACCTTGTGGGGAATACCACCAGTGATGGCAGATTTCAAGCGGCCGGCCTGGTCTTCTTCAAGTTCAAGATATTCAATCAACGCACTCAGGTTTTCTTCGGTTTCGGGATTGATGGATGTCATGCCGACACTGGCTGCGAACTTTCGCATCTGGTCTGGAACAAGGTCATTGAGAGGTTGGTTCAGAAATTCCAGCTCGGGGATGGTTCGTTCGGGCACGTTGATGTTGTTTTTCTTGAAGTACGCTTCGCGGATGAGCGTGACCATGGCCAGGCGGCGGATGGCTTCCGCGCGCAGGCGGGTGGAGATCACTTCGGAGTTTTCAATTGAAGAGGAGCCCACCAATTGCGGGCGGCCGATGACATGCAGGCGCAGGATCTCCAGGACAATGGCCCGCAGTTTGCCTT
>JAKJAB010000062.1:0-3989 GCA_022707725.1 Chloroflexota bacterium
CCTACAACTACGCCTACTATCCGCGTCTGCTGGAGGCGATCGGCTTCGAAAAAGAGATCGACTATCTCTCCGGTTACGTCGAGCGAGGCCACGACCTCGACGAACGCTTCTACGCATTGGCGGAGAAAATCAAGGAGCGGCGCGGGTTCTCGGTGAAAAACTTCAAAAGCAAACGTGAGTTACGCGCGTGGGTTCCCAAAATCCAAAAGATCAACAACGAAGCTTTTACCGAAGTATGGGGGTATTACCCCATCGATGATGCCGAAGTGCAGATGATCGCTCGGCAGATGTTAGCCGTCGCCGATCCCAGGTTGATGAAGATTGTGATGAAAGGAGACGACATCGCTGGGTTCGCCTTCGTCTTCCCGGACATTTCGGATGCGCTCAAGAAGACGCGCGGCCGGCTGTGGCCTTTTGGCTGGATCCGTGTTTTGACCGCGTTGAAGACCACTCGCCGGATGAGTGGGAACGGTGTGGGACTGCTGCCAGAATATCAGGGCATGGGCGGTAGCACATTGCTCTACGTCGAATTCGCCAAGACGCTGAAAGCCTCCAAGGCCAACCACTGCGATCTGGCGCAGGCGATGGAGACGAACGTCAAGAGTCTAGGCGATATGAATGCCATCGGCGTACAGTGGTACAAACGCCACCGGGTCTACCGGCGCGCCATTGAGTGATGCAGGCCATTGGCACACACCAATATGATCGAAGGAACAAGAATGGACACATCCGTGACACGCAAAGAACTTCCGTGGCTGACCAAAGTGCTCTACGGCACCGGCGACTGGGGCATGGCCACCTTCAACACGCTCCGGCAGATTTTCTACGCCATCTTTTTGACGGACGTGGTAGGCCTCGAGCCGCGCCTGGCCTCCTTCGCTGCGTTTGTCGGCGTGCTCTGGGACGCGATCAACGACCCGCTGGTTGGCACGATTAGCGACAAGGTGCGCAGCAAGTGGGGACGGCGCCGGCCTTTCCTGCTGTACTTCGCCGTGCCCTATGGTCTGGCGTTCCTGGCGCTGTGGTGGGCGCCGCCGTGGAAAAGCCAGATCGCATTGATGATCCACGTGATGCTGGCCTACGCCCTCAGCGATACCTTCCAGACCCTGGTGATCGTGCCCTTCCACGCGCTCACGCCCGAAATGACGTCGGACTATGACGAGCGCACGTCGCTGGCGGGCTATCGTATGTTCTTCAACTTTATCGCCTCCATTGCCACTGCCGTTGCTGCGCCGATGATTGTCGATGCGACGATGGCGGGAGGTGGCACGCAGCAGCAGGGTTATGTGCTCGTTGCGGCCCTCTTTGGCGTATCGGCGATTGTCCCCTACTTGCTGATCTTCTTCGCCGTACGGGAGAAATCGAGCAGCGAGCGCCCGCCGGAGATGATCTCCTTCGGCAATACGCTACGCACTGCCTGGCAGAATATCCCCTTCCGTTATGCGACGGCGCTGTATATGCTCAACTGGGTGACATTCGACCTGATCGGTGTGACCTTGCCATACTTTCTCATCTATTGGATCGCGCAAGGCAACCTGCTGGCCACGGTGCCGGGAATCGGCATGCCGATCGAATCCGTGGTGTTGGGCGCAATGCTCATCACCGCCGTCATTGCCCTGCCGTTCTGGACTTGGTTGGCGTATCGCATAGGCAAGCGCAAGGCGTACATGATTGCCATCGCGTTTTGGGTAGTCCTGTTGCTGCTGATCAACTTCGTCCCGCCGTTGAACTATATTCCAGTGATCGTGATGGCTGTATTGATCGGCATCAGTGTCTCGGCGGCTCACGTGCTACCCGATGCGATTTTCCCTGACGTCATCGACTGGGACGAGTTGCGTACCGGCGAGCGTCACGAGGGCATCTACTACGGGGCCAAGAACTTCATCCGCAAGCTGACGACAGCTTTCGCTATCTTTCTGGCCCTGCAAGTGCTGGGATGGTTGGGGTACCAGGTACCGCCGGAGGGAGCAACGCAGTTCACCCAGCCGGACTCCGCAATCTGGGGGATCCGGCTGCTCACCGGCCCGATGGGTGCGGCGCTTTTGGGCGCGGTATTGGTCGTGGCGTGGTATTATCCGTTGGATCGTCAGCGTCACAAGCGCGTCTTACGGCTGTTGGCGCGGCGCCAGGCGCGTGAAGCCCGGCGGCGGGCAGGCACACAGGCGCAGCCCACGCTCGATTAGTCCTGGTGCGATTTCTAACCATATCGAAAATGGTATATAATGTAGGCATTAATTCTGGGAACATAATGGATACGAGGAAAATATGCTGCAATCATCCATCAACCGCCGTCAATTCTTGAAACTGGGCGCCGCCGCCTTGACCTGGGTGTTATGGCCTAAAACGTCGGTCGTAGAAGCGTCAGCGACCCTGGCGAGTTCGTTTGAGTTGGACTCAATGCCGGAATTTTTGCCGCCTCCGGCGTCCTTGGGACGGATCATCAACGCACGCGAAGCGATCCGCCGCTCGCCTGCACCTACCGCGGAACTTGTCGCGTGGAAGACCCGCGATGAAGTGATTCCATTGAAAGCTACCTTATTGGGGGAAGCGCCATGGCCGAGCAATCCGGTGTGGTATTTCACCGAAGATGGCTTCATCCATAGCGGTTATGTCCACCCTTCGGAGAACTTGCTGCAAACCAACATCGTGACCAACGTCGCTGCGCCTGGCTTCTGGGCCGAAGTGACCGTGCCGGTGGCGATCAGCCGCTCAGCGCCGAATTCGCCCTATGCCGGACGCCGGTTGTATTATGAGACCGCGTACCGCGTCGTCAATGCCGTGCAGGATGAGCAGGGCGAATGGTGGTACCAGCTCCAGGAAGGCCTGGCGTGGGGACCTGGTCCCTATGCTCCGGCGGCGATGCTGCGCCCGATTACCCCTGAGGACCTTGCGCCGATTTCGTTTGGCCATCCCGATAAATGGCTCCAGATCGATATTAGCGACCAGATGCTGACGTGTTTCGAGGGACAGACGCCGGTTTTTTCCACGCCGGTCGCCTCTGGACTATGGAATACGGCGACGCCGCTCGGTGAGTTCCGCATCCTCTACAAACGGCATGCGCAGCGGATGATCGGGGCTGAGTATGACCTGGTGGGCGTTGCGTTCCCCTCCTACTTTACCAATTCGGGCGTTGCTATTCACGGGACGTACTGGCACAATGACTACGGACGGCGGCACAGTCATGGCTGTCTCAACGTACCGAGTCGCGCCGCGCGCTGGGTTTTCCGTTGGGTCGAACCCCAGGTCCCCTACGAACTGTACACCTATCGTTCGACACCCGAAGAAGGAACGCGCGTCGTCGTCATCGCGTAAGTCTATTGATCGTGTCGTGTGCCTTGCCGATTCGCACCACAAGCTGGCGATTTTGGAGGGACATCGCTCATGCGCCCTGTTGAGCCGACTGACGGGATGGTCATCACCGCAGATACAACCTTCAAAGCCGGTGTCTACGTGCTGCCGCGCGGCCTGAGCGTGGAAGCCGATGGGATAACGGTGGATGGCAATGGGGCGCTTTTGATCGGACAGGGGCGCACCGGCAGTGGCATCTTTGTCGAGGGGCACACCAACGTCACCCTGAAGAACTTCCGCATCCAGGAATACTACCACGGTATCGCGGCCCAGCACTGCCGCAAGTTGACCATTGCGGGGTGCAGGATCACTTCCACTGCGGAACTGCCGCCCAATACGGCGTTCCTCGACATTTGGCAGGATGTCGATTATGCCTACGGTGGCGGGATTTTGCTGAATGGGGTGACCGAAAGCCGCATCCTGGAAAATGACCTGCAACACCAGATGTGCGGTCTGCTCACCTATCGCTGCCGCGATTTGCAAGTACGCGGAAACGTCGCCAACTATTGCAGCGGATTCGGCTTTCATCTCTATGGGACGGGCTACAGCGTCTTCGAGAACAACACGGCGAATTTTTGCTGCCGTTACGAGCCACGTGGCCCGCGCGCCGGGCACATGGGCGCGGATGCGGCGGGCTTTTT
>JAKJAB010000062.1:4101-14172 GCA_022707725.1 Chloroflexota bacterium
CTCGCCGGTTGTGACGACAACGCCTTCGAGGAGAACGACGCTTCGTACAGCCCCAACATCGCCTTCGAAGCGACGTTCAGCAGTGGCAACACGTATCGCGATAACATCGCCAATGCGTGCAACTACGGCTTTTGGTTGGGATTTTCCAGCCATGGGATGTTGGAACACAACGAGATGATCGGCAACCGGCAGGCGGGGATCGCCGCCGAAAATGGCTTTGGCTTTGATGTGCGGGATAATGCGTTTCAAGACAACGCTCACGGGGTGTTGCTGTGGTCCAAGCACATCCCAATGTTTACCAAAGCTGTGCCCGATAACGACACCAGTTACGACTGGATCATCGAGAATAACGCTTTCACCGGCAACCGCAAAGCTCTCCGCATCGCTGCCGACCAGGATCACGGCATCCGTCCGCTCGACCCCTCCGGGCGGTGGGGCCAGCCTGCGCCGCGCCCGCACGATCATAGCATCTGCCGCAATGTGATCAAAGGCAGCGTTGTCGGCATTGAACTTGTCGACGCAGAGGCGACGACGCTCGCCGAAAACCAGTTTCACGGCAACGTTCGCGATGTCGCATGACCGTGTTATGGTGCCTGGTGCCAACGTGCACTACAACTGAAAAACTTTAACCGCGAATCCGCGCTAATTCCCCTAAGATTCACGGCTTATCTAAGGAGTTCGCATGTGGGATTCCACACCAACGAGGGCGAAAATACCAACCGCGAATCGCGCGAATCTTCGCTAATTTTTCAAGAAAGATTCGCGTAGATTAGCGAGATTAACGGTTTATTTTCCAAGGAGGAAAAGCTATGTCAGAAGAAAATGTGACCGTCGAAGAAACCGGGAACAGTGTTGAACAGAAGACGCCAGCGCCCCACGTCGCGCAGCTCGAAGAATTGAACAAGCAGGCCCGCGATTACCTGGCAGCGAACGAGTGGGAGGCGGCGCTTGAGGCGTACCGGCAGGTGCTGGCGTTGGCGGAGGAGGCCGGTGACATTGCCAACAAGGCCGAGGCCCTGAACAACATTGCCAGCGTCTACCTGGCGCGGAAGGAATGGGCGCAGGCGCTCGAAACACTGGAACCGGCGCGCGACCTGCTGCGCGAGACCGGCGACCAGGAGGGCGAGGCAACCACACTCAACAACATCGGGTCGGCCTACAACGGGCTGGGCGATTGGGCGCAGGCCTCGACAATCTACGAGGAAGCGCTCGCCATCCGCGAGGCGCAGAATGATCTCGAAGGCCAGGCAAAGACGGTGCGCAATCTGGCGATCATCTTCGCGCAGCATGGCAACCGTGGCAAGGCCAAAACCTACCTCAACAAAGCGATGCAGCTTGCCAAGAAAGCCAACTCCCGCGAACTGGTCGGCATCATCCGCGCCACCCTCTCACAACTGCCGAGGTTCAAGCGATAACACCCCTTATCCTTGCGAGGGTTTAGGCGAACCAAGGTGTGCGAACTTTTGGTTCGCCTACACCTCCGCAAGGGTTGTGTTTACAGAGCCGGATGTCGCGGCGCCGGCATGCAGATGATTTCCGCGAATTCCAGATCGAAGAACGCCTGCGCGTGCGTCGGATAGAGGATCACCGCCGTATCCGCACCCCGCCCCGTTCCGGCAATTGCCAGCACCGGCTTGTTCTCCGGTACTAGTCCCGCATCGGCGGCCATCAGTGCGATCTCCGCGACGACCTTCATCCCCTGCCCAAAAATGCGCAGCGTGAAGGCGATAATTTCTTCGACTTCATACGTCCCCAGTTTCTTGCGCACGGCGCGCCCCACGCCGCCGAAGGCGTGTGTCGTTGTGAGGACATGTACACCCGCACGGGTCAGTGCGGCGACGTTCTCCGGCGTCAGCTCCTGCTGGTGGGGGGTTGCGAATCCCGTGGAGTGCGTTACGGCGACCACCGTGAAATCTGCAAAGACTTCGGCGGCGCGGACGGCGGTCGCGCCGCTTGTGGTGGCGACCAAGACGGTGTCGATCCCCAACATTTCCGCGCGCTTGCGGGCTATTGCCAGAGTAGACTCGGTGTTACTCGGCCCGGGTTGCGAAAAGTAAACGGTCTGTGCGACGACAAGGCTGGTTTGTGATGTGTCCATGATCTCCTTCTTAATACTATGACACGTGTCAGCAGTTATTTGACAAGTATCCTAGAATCACTATAATTTTTCTATTATACACACGCTGTCCTCAGATCCAAACCAGCTCCGGGGAACTTGATGTGGAAGGAGGCTAGGCTCGGAGGGATACTTTGTTGAGGCAGGTGTGCATCTCAAATATCCCATTCACGTAGTCAGTTTAAGGAGGAGAACCATGAAACGCAAGTCTCTGTTTTTCGTTGTGATGTCCCTCTTCACTCTGCTTAGTTTAGGATTGTCGGCTTGCCAGACGCCCGCCCCGATCGTAGCTCCGCCCGCAGCACAGCCGACGGCGACCACGCCCCCCAAAGCGGCCTTTGTGCCGACGTCGGTTTCCGCTCCAAACTGCGATTACGGCGGCAAGATCAAGGAGATCGCAGCGGTGGACGAGTTGACGGTGCGCTTTAGCCTCTGTAAGCCCGACCCGGCGTTTATGCCGAAGATCGCCTTCAATCCCTTCAATATCCAGCCCAAAGAGTGGATAGAGAAGAACGGCGGCGGCGGCGAACTGCTGTCTAAGCCTATCGGCACCGGACCGTATAAACTGGAAAGCTGGAACCGCGGCGACAGCATCATTATGAAGCGCAACGACGCTTACTGGGGCGACAAAGCCATCGCCGAGACCCTCGTCTTCCGCTGGGCCACCGAAGGCGCGGCGCGGCTGTTGGAACTGCAATCCGGCACGGTGGATTACATCACCTTCATCAGTCCGGATGATTATGAAAAGGTGGAGAGCGACCCCAACCTGCAATTGCTACATGCAGAAATCCCCAACATCCTCTACGTGGGGATGACCAACACGTTCGAACCGTTCGACAACGTGAAAGTACGGCAGGCGATTGCGATGGGGATTGACCGCAAGCGCATCGTGGATCACTTCTATCCGGAAGGTTCCGAAGTGGCGTCGCATTTCACGCCCTGCACCATCCCCAACGGGTGCGACGGCGATCCCTGGTACGATTTCGACGCAGCCAAAGCCAAGGCGCTGTTGGCGGAAGCCGGTTTCCCCGATGGGTTCAAGACCAAAATCTTCTACCGCGACGTTTTCCGCGCCTACTTGCCCGAACCGGGGCTGGTGGCGGTTGAAGTCCAGACCCAACTGAAGCAAAACCTGGGCATTGACGTCGAAGTCGTAGTGATGGAGTCCGGCGAATTCCTCGATGAATCCAACGAAGGGCGTCTGGACGGCCTCTACCTGCTGGGTTGGGGCGCAGACTACCCCCACGTCACCAACTTCCTCGACTTCCACTTCGGCAAAGACAACAAGCAGTTTGGCAATACGCATCCGGCCATCTACCAGGCGTTGGAAAGGGGCGCGCAAATCGGCGATCCCGCTCAGGCCGTTGCGGTCTATGCGGAAGCCAACAACGCCATCCGCGAGCTTGTGCCGATGGTGCCCATTGTACACGGCGCTTCTGCCAACGCCGCGCTCAAGACGCTGGTGGGTGCGCACATACCGCCGTTCCGCTCGCCGAAGTTCTCGATAATGGATCCCGGCAAGGATACGATCGTCTTCATGCAGAATGCCGAGCCAATCAGCCTCTTCTGCGCCGACGAGACCGACGGTGAGTCTCTGGCCGCTTGCGAACAGATTCTCGAACCGCTGTTCGACTATGCCAAGGACTCCGGTGAGGTTATTCCGGCTCTGGCAACTTCCTGCGAACCCAACGCCGACCTGACCGAATGGGTGTGTAAGCTGCGCGCGGGCGTCAAGTTCCACGACGGATCGGATTTCGACGCCAACGACGTGATTGCTTCGTGGGCAGCGGGTATCGACGCCGCCAACCCCAACCATAAGGGCAACACCGGCGCCTTCGAGTACTACAGCTACCTGTGGGACGGGTTGATGAACGCGGACGAGTAACCGGGTTCACGCGGGCCGAAAAACGTAATATGTAAAGCGTCAGACGTGAAACGTGCAACTTCTTATTGACAGGCGCGCGTTTCACGTCTCACGTGTCTTTAAGGTTTCCACACACAGAAGGCAAAGTACTGGCGCGGATCACGTCTCAACGTCGCGGGAACGGCGGGCTGCGACCCACCTTCAGCGTTACAGTGAGTTCATTTTCAGCAGAGTGCGTCACTTGACCGCGCGCTCTTACGAAAGGCATCTATTATGTTTCAATACGTTATCCGTAGGCTCATCTTAGCTATCCCAGTCCTATTCGGCATCCTTTTGGTGACGTTTGTCCTGGCGCGGCTGATTCCAGGCGACCCGTGTAAAGCCATCCTGGGTGAGAAAGCGACTCAGCAGGTGTGCGAGCGTTTCATCCGGGAGCACGGCCTGGATAAACCCATCCCCGTGCAGTTTGGCATCTACATTCGCAACGTGGCGCGCGGCGATTTTGGCAATTCGATTCGCTTCAGCCGTCCTGTCAGCATCATCCTGATCGAACGTCTGCCTTTGACGCTGGAGTTGGGGTTCATTGCTACCCTACTCGCCGTCTTGATCGGCATACCGATGGGCCTCCTGTCCGCCGTGTACAGCAACTCCGTTGTGGATGTGACCACGATGGTAACGGCCAACATCGGCGTGTCTATGCCCGTCTACTGGCTGGGGTTGATGCTGGCTTATGTATTCGCCCTGACGCTCAAGGATACCCCTTTTTGGCTGCCGCCTTCAGGCCGCCTGACTGCCGGATTGGTCTCTGTGCCCTTTTACCAGGTCTACAATTTGACCAGCCAGCCGGATTCGTTCAAATTCCACGTCTATGAATTCATTGCCAATATGTACCTCTTTAACTCCCTCATCACATTCGACTGGCGGATCCTTTCGGACGCAGTGCAACACCTGATCCTGCCCGCGGTAGCCCTGTGTACAATCCCAATGTCCATCATCGCGCGCATGACCCGGTCGAGTATGCTGGAAGTTCTGGGACTGGATTACATCCGCACGGCGCGCGCCAAAGGGTTGCCCAAACCCAAAGTGGTGCTCAAACACGCTTTCCGCAACGCGCTGCTGCCGGTGTTTACCATCATCGGTCTGCAATTGGGGACGGTCTTTGCCGGCGCGGTGTTGACCGAAACGATTTTTGGATTGGCCGGGGTGGGACGGATGCTCTTTGAAGCGATCACCGCGCGTGATTATCCCATCGTGCAGGCGTTCACGCTGGTGATCGCCATAGGGTACGTCGGTATGAACTTACTGGTCGATGTTTCCTACGTCTTCATCGATCCCCGGATTAAACTGAAATGACGAGGCGCCGCACAATGTCCACTCCATCTGAACCTCCTTCTCCGCCGCCATCGTTGGAAGATTCGAAACACACGACGGAGGCTTTGAACAACAGCTTCCAGGATTACCGCGCCAACAGCTTGTGGCGGTTGATGCTGCGCCGTATCTTGCGGCAACGCTCGGCCATCGTTGGTGGGATTATCCTCGGGATGTTGATTCTGGTCGCGGTCTTCGCCCCCGTGCTTGCTCCCTACGACCCAGAACAAGTCCTCATCGGGGTCGAGCCGGTGCGCAAGCGCCAGTCCCCGTGCATTCACTTGCTCGGCTGTCCCGCCGACCAACCGCAGCACTGGATGGGCATCGACGGCAACGTGCGCGATCAACTCAGCCGCGTCATCTATGGGACGCGCGTCTCGCTCTTCATCGGCTTCACGACCATTGGCTTCGCCATTATCCTCGGGACTATCCTGGGCGCGGTTTCTGGATACGCCGGGGGCTGGGTGGACAACGTCATCATGCGGCTGATGGACGTCCTGATGGCGTTTCCCTCGTTGCTGTTGGCGATTGCGATTGTCAACGTGTTGGGGCGCGGCCTGCAAAACGCCCTGTTAGCCATCGCCATCGTCAACGTGCCGATTTACGCGCGCGTGGTGCGCGCCAGCGTCCTTTCGATCAAGGAGCAGGACTTTGTCGAAGCGTCGCGCGCGTTGGGGGCAAACCCGTTTCGGATTTTGTTCGTGCGAATTTTGCCCAACGCCCTTTCGCCGCTGATCGTTTCGGGCACGTTGGGCATCGCCGGGGCAATCCTCGAAGCGGCGGCGCTTTCTTTTCTGGGGCTGGGCGCCCAACCGCCGACGCCGGAGTGGGGATCGATGCTCGGCTCGGAGCGCAATCAGGTCTTTACCGCGCCGCACCTGGTGTTCTATCCAGGGATAGCCATTATGATTACCGTGCTGGCCTTCAACTTGCTCGGCGATGGGCTGCGCGACGCGCTGGACCCACGCTTGAGCTTCAACAAACCGGAGCAGACGTTGTAGTTTTAAGTCACGTAGTCAAGGCTTGAACAAGCCGGAGTGAGCGAAGTTTGCAGGCATCATTTATATCAAAAACGGGGCCGGCAACGGCCCCGTTTTTCCGTGAGTGAAATCCTATTTCCAATCCACTTGCTGGAACTCGCTGTTGACCACCTGATAAATCCAGATTTGCGGGTCGGTGAGGTCGCCGCTGGCCTGGTAGCGCAGGTTGTTGAGCAGCGTAGGCACGCTGTCGCTGCGCAGGGCGTTGCCGATCTTGGGTGCATCGAACCCGTTGGCCTTGCGCACGCCCTCGGCCAGCACCTGCATCGCCACGTAACCGTTGACCGAGTACGTGTCGGGGTTGCGAAATTCTACCACCTGATACGCCTCGAACCACTTCGCATCCGCCACGTAGCGCGGGCTAGGCGCGAAGGCGCTGACGTACATGCCCTCTGCCGTGCCATCTGCATCGTCGATGGAGGCCGCCAGGAAGACGCCATCGCTGCCCAGCATCGGGACGGTGACCCCCGCTTTGACCAGTTCGTAACGCAGGAACGGCGCTTCGATCTCGTACCCGGCGTAGAAGATGGCGTCGGGGTTGGCGGTCTTAATCTGCTGGACCTCGGTCCCGTACTGGCTCTGACCCTCTTCGACCTCGATACGCGCGACAGCTTGCGCGCCGCGAGCCTCCAATTCCTTGATGAGCGACGCGGCCAACCCCTGCCCGTATTCGGTGTTGTTGAAGACGACTGCCACGCGCGTGGCCTTGAGGTATTCCGACAAAAAGCGCGCGTCCACAACGGCCTGTACATTGTCGCTGGCGTTGACGCGGAAGAAATTGGTGTAGCCCTTCTGGCTGAGGCTTTGCTCGGACGCCGTCGGCGTGATGACGATCAGCGGCAGGTTTTGGTAAAGTTCCATCGCGGCCAACGTCTGCCCGCTGTTCAAGTGGCCGATGACGGCGATGACCCGTTCGCCCTTGTTCAGCGCGTCCCGAATGACGGCGACTTGCTCGACGGCTACGTCGCTGTCGGATTCGTCGTCCAGCGGGCGGACAACCACGCGGTAGCCCAACAGGCCGCCGCTGCGGTTGATCTGCTCCATCGCCAGGCGCACACCGCCGAGCACGGTTTGCCCCCCGTTGGCCTGGTAGCCGCTGAGCGGAACGGCCACGTAGACGATTACGTCACCTTTGGTCGGCTCTTTCACAGCGCTGCCCTTACAACCGGCCAGCGCTACTATAGCGAGCAATATGATGGCTAAACCTAAGCGTTTCATCATAATCAGGATTTACCTCCTCGAAAACAGCCCTACTGCAATGCTTAGGGCGGATCACAATCCGCCGTCTCCGCAGCGCCGGAGTGATCCAGCGCAAGCATTTTGCTCTAGCTCATGCCCGGCCCCTGGTAATCGTAGACCTCGTTGAGGCTGCTGACCAGGTCGTTCAGACGCGCAATTTGATCCTGGATGTCTTGCCGCAGGCGATCGGACCGCCCGCTTTCGATGTCCTGCGCGCTGATCAACTGCGCCTGGCTGTAGACTGTGGCCAGCGCCGTGTTGCTCTGCTCAAGTTGCAATTCGGCTTGCTGCATACGGCTGTTCAAGGCAGCCAGCGATTCCATTTGTTTCCGTTTGCTTTCCAGGACGGCCTCCAACTGCTTCTTGACTTCCTGGTTCTTTTCCAGGCTTTGCCGCGCGGTGAGCGCCTCCAATTCTTTGGGGACGGTGGCCCGCTCCTGAGCCAGCAGCGGGTCGTGGCGGTAAGCGTCGAGGCGCAGCGCCAGTTGGTAGATCTGGCTGACCCAATCGGCGAGCTGGCCAGCGGTGTCTTCCAGGCGGTCGCGCAGCACGCCGGCGCGCTGTTTGCCGATGTATGCTTCGATGCGGCGTTGGTATTCCAGAGCCTTTTCGATTTCGTTGCGTAACTCAGCATCCTGCACCTTGCGCGGATTGAAGCGCTCCTGGAACAGGTCGAGTTGCACTTTGGCGTTGGCGCTCATGTCCGTGAGGCTGGAAAAGACCATAACGGCTACGCCCAAGACACCGAGCGCAGGCCAGCCCCAGATCGGCCATCCCTTGAACGGCTGCGGCAGGAAGAACATCAACAGCATGACCATGCCGATGATGACGGCGTTCTCCCAACGGAGGAACGCATATTGGACGATGGCTTTGCGTGCTTTCTTTTCGATTCCAGAACGAATATCGGACATAGGCAAAATTCCAATCAACAAATGGCAAATGGCAAATGGCAAACGATTGATTTGCCATTTGTGATTTGCCATTCTAAAAGTAGGTCGAGATGATCTTGTACAGGTCTTCGATGTCGGTTTCGTCGGCGCGGCGGTACTGGCCTCCGCCCATTTCGGCCATCGTCCGCATCAGTTTCTCGTCGGCATCGCTGCCGAAGGCGATGGTGAAGATGACGATTTGCATTCCTGCTTCCTGCTGGATACGTCGCTGCATCGCCGACAGTGTTTGACGGCTGCTGTTCTCCTGCCCATCGGTCATCACGACGATGGCGTTGATGGCCTCCGGGTTGCCCTCCATCGTCAATCTGGTATAGGCCTCCCAAACGCCATCGATGAGGGCCGTGTTGCCCGACGCGGCCAGCCGGTCTATTTGGACGTTCAACGCTGTGCGTCCTGCGTCATTCAATGCCTGCAATGGGCGCTCGACGTGGACATTGGTGGCAAAGGTAATCAGTCCCACCTGGTCGCGGTCGCCGCGCATTTGCTCCACAAAAGCGCTCAAGGCTGCGCGCGTCAGCGTGATTTTGTTCCCTTCCATACTGCCGCTGGTATCGACGACCAGGTACACGTTCGTCGGGCGCTTGGTGTACCACCAGACGTTCTGCACCACCTCCACCACGTTCGCAGTGGGGATTTGCAGTGTGGTCTGCGGCTGCCGCCAATCCACCGCGTTGCCAGTGAAGGGGCTACCCGTTCCGTCCAGGCGGATGTCGAGGTCTGCCGGACGGTAGCCCGCGCTCAACAACTGCTTTTGTACCTCCGCCGAGATCAGATAGTCCACGAACGCCTGGTAGGTACGGCGTTGGTTGTCGGTGATGGGCGCTTCGCCGGGCATACCCAGTTCCAGCAACGCCAGGGGATGGTCGGCCCACAGCGTTCCTTCCGCCGGGTAAATGGCGACGAGACGCTCGCCGGACTGTGCCTGGTTCCACGCGATGACGACCTGCTCCTGCGCGACGAAGGCATCGAGGAAATTGCGTCCCTCCGCCGCCAGCCGCTGTACGATGACGTCTTCACCCTCGCCGTAGAAGCGCACCGTCGCCTCCACCGCGCGGACGTAGTCCAGTGTCGTTTGGGCGGTGGCAGCTTCCCCGGTGAGACCGCGCGTCAGTCCGGCCCCGGCGTAAAATTCAGCCAACGTCGCCAACAGGCCGCTGGCGTGCCCGGTGCTCGGATGGTTCCACTTGAACGTCGCATCGGCGGTGGCTTTCTGCTGGATGTCTTTCCAGCCGACGTCGCGGTCGGGCCAGCCCAACCCGCGTGCCACACTCTCCCACGCTGCAATGACGACGGGACTGGCGGCATAGCGCACCGGGTCGCCAAAGCGCCGGTTGCCGATGGGGACGAGGCTTTCCCCTTCACCGGCGCTGTACTGAGCTACCCAACGTTGGTCCAACTGATTGAGCCACAAACTGCTGTCGGGCGCAATCGCCTGAAACGGCGGGTTTGCCAGGCTTTGCTCGATCATCTTTTCGGGGACGACAGAAATGCTGC
>JAKJAB010000630.1:0-293 GCA_022707725.1 Chloroflexota bacterium
TATATAGGCCAAACTACAAAAATCCTAGCCTGACAAATCGCGCTTGTTCCCCTGGCGCTGCTGCCGCGCCGTCTGACGGCCATCCGCGTACAAAGGAACGGTGTGGCGTCATGATGCAGTTGACTGGTCATTGGGCAGAGACAGTGTTGAGTGTGCTTATAGCCACGGGGATAGGCCTGATCCTGCGTCTCATAATACACGCCGGATAGAGAGGAGTTCCCATGTGGGATTCCACACCAACGAGGATGAAAATGCTTACGCCGGATCATAATCCGGTGCGGCAGGGACGGCGG